>JBAXNN010000012.1:0-80921 GCA_037133755.1 Thermoleophilia bacterium | reverse complement strand
CGCCAACCCCTGCGCATGGTTGCCGGCACTCGCGGCGATCACGCCACGGGCGTGCTCGTCGGACGTGAGCAACTGCACGCGATTCGTGGCGCCACGGATCTTGAACGAGCCCGTGCGCTGCAGATTCTCGGCCTTCAGCCATACGTCGGCACCCGTCAGATCCGACAGGAAGCGCGAGTGCAGCAGCGGCGTATCGAGTGCGACGTCGCCGATGCGGTCGGCGGCCTCGCGAATGCGATTGAGATCAATCATCCGTTCGCAGTATGCCGTTCGAGATAGCGCACGAGCGCCAGCGGATCGAGTTCACCCTCCTCGAGGCGTCGCAGTGCATCTTGGACGTCAGGATCGGCGGCCATTGCGGCGCGCACGCGTGCTCCAGCACGGGCCGCAACGATGGCGGCGGCTTCGCGCGCGGCACCCGTCCGGCGGCGTTCCGCGACCCCAGCCTCCCCCAACTCGGCACGCACCTCGGTCACCGCCCGCCAGAGCTCATCGACGCCCTGCTGGTTCGGCACGGACAGCTCGACCAGCCGTGGCGCGGTGTCGGGATCGATCCCGAGCGCGAGGCGCAGCTCGGAGCGGAACGTGTCGATACCGGGCAGATCGCACTTGGTCATCGCCACGACGTCGGGAATCTCCATGACACCGGCCTTGATCGCCTGCACCGAGTCGCCACTGCCCGGCTGCAGCGCCAGCACGACGACGTCGGCCATATCGGCGACGCGGATGTCGGACTGGCCGGCACCAACGGTCTCGATCAGCACGACGTCGAAGCCGGCCGCGCTCAGCACCGCCGAGGCGAGCGCCGTGGCCTCGGCCACGCCACCGAGACGCCCACGGCTGCCCATCGAGCGGAAGAACACCCGGTCATCGGTGTCGTGCTCCACCAGGCGCACGCGGTCGCCGAGGACGGCACCCTGCGTGAACGGGCTGGACGGATCGACGGCGATCACGCCAACGGTCATACGGGCACGACGCACCTCGCCAACGAGCGCACCGACGAGCGTCGACTTGCCAACACCGGGCGGACCGGTGATGCCGATCACCGCAGCACCACCAACGTGCGGCCACAGCGCGGCCATCAGCTCGACCGCACCGGTGTCCTCGTCTTCGACCAGCGAGATCGCGCGCGCAATCGCACGACGATCGCCCGCGCGTACCAACGCAGCGAGCTCGAGCGGATCTCGGGTGAGCGCTGCCATGGGGATACGGTAGCGATGCGGCACGGCAGCGCCGTACGCCAAAGCACCGATACGCTTACCCCATGTCGCGCGACCTGCCGCTCTTTCCGCTCGAACTCGTCCTCGTCCCTGGCGAGCCGCTGCCGCTCCATATCTTCGAGCCGCGCTACCAGGAACTCCTCGACCGCTGCGTCGACGGCGACGAGCCCTTCGTGCTCGTGTACCAGGACGAAGAGGGCATGCGCGAGATCGGCTGCACGGCGGAGATCACCGACGTGATGGAGCGCTTCCCCGACGGACGCGCCAACATCGCCACGCTCGGGCGCGAGGTCGTGCGTCTCGAGCGCGTGCACGACGAGCACTCCTACCGCTCGGCGATCGTCACGCCAGCCGAGGACGACCCTGCCGAGGCGCCGGAAGAGGCACAGGCCGCCGCGCTGGCCGCCTTCGCCGGGCTGGCCGACGAACTGGCGGATCAGATGCCAGACCTACCGGAGCCCGGCCCAGGACTGTCGTATCAGCTGATCGCCCGTATCGACCTCGGCCATAGCGCCAAGCAGGAGCTGCTCGAGGATCGCGACGAGGTGCGCCGCCTCGAGGTCGTCACCGGCCTCCTCGACGAGATTCGCCGTGGCTTCGTCCTGACCCGCGAGACGCAGGAGCGCGCACGCAAAAACGGTCGCGTGCGGACTCCCGAGGAACTCGCGGCCGAACTCGGCCTGGACTAGTCGGAACTACTTGAGGAAATCGGGGACGTCGACGTCGCCCGCATCGGACGCAGTCGAGACGCTGAACTCCGGGATCATCGCCGCGCCACCCGTCATCGAAGCCTCCATCGGGCGCGAACCCGCGGGGCGATCGAAACCAGTCGCAATGACGGTGACCCACACCTGATCGCCGAGGTTCTCGTCGACGGTGGCACCGAAGATGACGTTGCACGACTCGTCGGCCGCGTTGCGGACGATCTCCGCGATCTCCATCGCATCGTGCAGCGACAGGTCGGGACCGCCCGAGACGCTCAGCAGGATGCCCGTGGCGCCCTTGATCTGATGCCCCACCAGCGGCGATTCGACCGCGCGTGTCGCAGCTTCCTTGGCGCGATTCGACCCGCTTGCCATGCCGATACCCATCAGCGCCGTACCCGCGTCGCGCATGATCGTGCGCACGTCGGCGAAGTCGAGGTTGATCAGGCCCGGCGTCGTGATCAGATCGCAGACGCCCTGGACGCCCTGGCGGAGCACGTCGTCGGCAACGTGGAAGGCGTCGACCATCGTGACGCTGCGGTCGAGGACCTGCAGCAGGCGATCGTTCGGAATCGAGATGAGTGTGTCGACGTTGGCCTGGAGCATCTCCATGCCGGCGTCGGCCTGGGCGCGACGCTGCGCACCCTCGAAGCGGAACGGCGTCGTGACGATGCCGATCGTGAGCGCACCCAGCTCGCGTGCGATCCGCGCCACCACCGGCGCGGCGCCCGTACCCGTACCGCCGCCCTCACCACAGGCGATGAAGACGAGGTCGGAGCCACGGAGGGCTTCGCGAATGGCATCGTCGGACTCCTCGGCCGCCTCGCGACCGATCTCCGGACGCGCACCGGCGCCAAGACCCTTGGTCAGCTCGTCGCCGATATGAATGCGCTTGGGCGCACCCGAAGCCTGCAGCTGCTGGGCATCCGTGTTGATCGCGATGAACTCGACGTCGCGGATACCGGCCTCGATCATGCGATCGACAGCATTGACGCCGGCACCACCGACACCGACCACGCGGATCACCGCGAGGTAGGCATGCGAGGAAACGTCACGCGCAACCGGCGAACCCTTGATGTCGCCGCGGGCGAATGCCGCGGCCGGACGTGCGGGAGCGGCCGGCTCGTCGACCGGATCCGGCACGGGCTGAATGTGCGACGCGGCAGACGGCGGCTCGGGCGCAGCCTGTACCGGCGGCGTCGGCGGCTCCATCATCTGCGTGTTCTCGACGGGCTCCTGTGGCGGCGTCACCGGGTTGGCGGCATCGGTCGCACGGAACAGATCCGCGAGCGGACCGTCATGCATGCTGGCTCGCTTATTCGACACGGCTGAGCACCTCCTCGGCCAAGGCGCGATAGGCATTGGCGCCCGCGCCGTCTGGCTGATAGGAAAGCACGCTGCCTCCCTGGACAGGAGCCTCCGCGAGCTTCACGGACTTTTTAATGCGCGTCTCGAAGACAAGATCGTGGAAGTTGGCCTGCAGCAGATCCAGTGCCTCGCGGCCATGAATCGTGCGTCCCTCGACCATCGTCGGCAGGATGCCCTCGATGTGCACAACCGGGTTGAGGTGCTCGCGAATCATCTGCAGCGTCGACTCGAGTTGCACGAGACCGCGGAGCGAGAGGTACTCGAGCTGCACCGGCACGATCACGCCCGTGGAGGCGGTGAACGCGTTGATCGTCAGCAGGCCGAGCGACGGCGGCGTGTCGATCAGGATGAAGTCGTAATCGCTCTTGACGGCCGAAATCGCCTTCTCAAGCGATCGCTCGCGGCCGATCATCGCCGACAGCGCCAGCTCGGCACCCGCCAGATCGATCGAGGCAGCGGCGACGTCGACCTCGCGCTGGTGGATGATCGTCTGCATCGGCAGGCGATGCACGAGCACGTCGAACATCGACTGCTCGAGGCGCTCAGGATCGATGCCGAAGCTCATCGTCAGGTTCGACTGGGGATCGAGATCGATGACCAGCACCCGGTTGCCGCGCTCCTTGAGTGCAGCAGCGAGGTTGACGGTCGACGTCGTCTTGGCGACGCCGCCCTTCTGGTTGGCCATCGAGATGATGCGAGTACCCGGCTGAGCACCTGGCGCGACGCTCAGGCGCATCGGTGCCGTCTCGTACGGCATCGCAGGGGCTGTGGCGTTGGGAGTCATGTTCCTCCCTTTCTCACTCTCCTGCAGATCTCCTTCCCCCGGTATGCAACGGGTTATCAGCGTTCACCAACCTGCGATGCTTGCGCCGTGGCCTTCGAAACCGCCATCTCCCGCCCGGACGCGCCGCACGCTGATGATCTCGTGCTGCTGTTTGCCGGCGAGGGGCTGATCCTGACGGCCGGAGGCGCAACGCTGCCCCGTCGCAGCGAGGTCGAGACGCTGATTCCCGGGGAAACCGTGCACGTTGGCCGTTTCGACGGGATCGCCGTCGAAACCGCCCGTCTCGATCGCGTCACGGTACTGCCAGAAGGGCTTGAGGCCACGGTCCTGCGGGCGCTGCACGGCCGCATCGACGACGAGGCCTGGGCTCTCGCCGGGCGCGCCTTCCAGTTGGCCGAGTGGGATCGCACCCACCGGCACTGCGGCGTCTGCGGCGCACCGACCGAGCTGCGCGACGACGAGCGCTCCCGCGCCTGCACGGTGTGCGACTTTCGCGCCTATCCCCGCCACTCTCCCGCCGTCATCGTGCTGATCACGCGCGGCGAGAACGAGGTGCTGCTTGGGCGATCGGCGCGCTTCCCCGAGGGCATGTACTCGACACTGGCCGGCTTCGTCGATCCGGGCGAAAGCGCCGAAGATGCCGTGCGCCGCGAGATCCGCGAGGAGGCCGGCATCGAGATCACCGAGCCGCAGTGGTTCGGCAGCCAGAGCTGGGCCTTCCCCCACTCGCTGATGCTGGGCTTCACCGCCGGATGGGCCGCCGGCGAGATCCGCGCCGACGAGGACGAGCTCGAGGATCTGCAGTGGTTCTCCCGTGACGCGCTGCCCCTGCTGCCGCCGCCGGCCAGCATTGCCCGCCGTCTGCTGGACTCGTGGCTGTGATGCAGGTCGATCGGATCGCGGACGGGCTCTGGCGCTGGACGGCGCCGCACCCCGAGTGGCACGACGATCCCGCCAGCCCGAACGGCGGCTGGGATCGTGACGGAGCGTGCCTGTACCACGAGTCGCCCGACGGCATCGTGCTGATCGACCCGCTCGTGCCGTCTGGCGAGGACGGTGAGCGCTTCTGGCGCCACCTCGATCAAGACGTCGAGCGCGTAGGACGGCCGCCGACGGTCGTGATCTCCGTCGACTGGCATGGCCGGAGCGCCGACGCCGTGCGCGAGCGCTACGCCGGCACGCGCGTGCTCGGTGTCTCGACGGCCGCCTCCTGCCAGATCGACGAGCTCCTCGAGGACGGCCTGCACCTGCCCGGCGGGTGTCGCATCACGCTCGCCGGCCCGCCCGGAGAGGGCCAGATGGCGATCGTCCAATGCCCGTGCCATGGGCTTCTGTGGATGTCCGACCTCGTGATCGGTGACGGCGCAGACGGCCTGCGTCGCCCACCCGCCAGCTGGTTCGACGATCCCGGTGCCGCCTACTGGCTGGAGCACGGCCTGCCGCTGCTGATGCCGCACCTGATGGAGCTGCCGATCGAGCACCTCGTGTCGGCACACGGCCCCGTCGTCAGCGTCGATGCGCGCGCGGCACTCGAGCACGCACTCGACGCACCGCTGGCGTGACGCCTCCCGATCGCATCTGCGCCTCCTGCGGGCGAGCATTCTCGTGGCGCAAGGCGTGGGCCCGCGACTGGGATCAGGTCCGGTACTGCTCCAGCGGCTGCCGCAAGCACGGCGTCACCGCCACGGACACGGCGCTCGAGACCGCGATCGTGGACCTCCTGGCCCAACGCGCCAGCGACGCGACCATCTGCCCCTCGGAGGCTGCGCAACGCGTGGGCGGCGACGACTGGAAGCCGCTGATGGAACCAGCGCGACGCGCCGCCCGGCGACTCGTCGCGGCGGGCACGATCGAGATCACCCAAGGCGGCCGCGTCGTCGATCCATCGACCGCGCGCGGACCGATCCGTCTGCGCCGCGCTCGCTAGGGCCGCTCTACGTCAGCTGCACGGGACCGTCGCGGTCCACGACGTACGTGTTCTCGATGCCGACGGCACCAAGGCCCGGGAAGACGAGCTTCGGCTCGACGGCGATGACGTTGCCGAACTCGAGCGGCGCCGAGAACCCCTGCGCGAGGAACGGGCGTTCATTGATCTCGAGCCCGACGCCATGGCCGACGAAGCGCACACGACCAGGTCCGTGCCCCATCCAGTGGTCGCCAAAGCCCGCGTCGGTCGCGAGCTCGAGCCCGCGCAGGTAGAGATCCTCGGCCGGCACCCCCGGACGCATCAGCTCTTCGAGGGACGTCAGGATCGACTCGCACACGGCCAGAGCCTCGGCCAGCTGCGGGTTGGGTGTGCCACGGAAGAAGGTGCGCGTGGCGTCGGCGAGATAGCCCTCCCAGCCACCGACGAGATCGACGGTGACCGAATCACCATCGCGAATCTCCCAGCCGCCGGGCCCCTTGCCGACTGCGGCGCTCGGGCCCGGGCCGCCAAGCGGCGTGTCGGCCCACGGAGCGACCGCCCCGTCAGGCCCCGCGAGCACCGCGCCGTAGAACATCTGCCCGTTGAGGCCGCGGAAGCGCAGCGGCCCCTGATGGCCAGCCTGGCGCATCAGGTGCTCGAGCTCGATGTGGATCGCCAGGTCGGTCGGCAGTTCCGCCACGGCCGCAGGCGCGGCGGCGAAGGCCGCGGCCACCTGCTCGGCCGCCTTGCCGATCATCTTCAACTCCCAGGTGCTCTTGACGGCACGGACGCCAGCCAGCACCTCGCTGACATCGACCAGCTCGGCTTCAGGCAACAGGTCGCGATACCGCAGATAGCGCGCCGCCGGCAACACGTCGAGTTCGAGACCGATGCGACGTGCTCCCAGCTCGGCGATGAGTGGCGGCAGATCCTTGAAGGAGCGGAACGGACGCACGTCCTCGATCGGCGACTCGGCCTGCACACGCTCGAGGCTGCGCCGCACCAGCAGGATCGGATCGTCAGCTGCCGGCACCAGCAGATGCGCGTCGGCCATCACACCCGTCGAGTAGATGAGGTCGCTCGCCTCGATCAGCAGGGCACACTCGATGTCGGCTGCGCGCAGCGCCTTCTGGAAGGACACGATGCGGCGTTCGATCTCGGCAGGCAGGATGGGCATGCCGGCATGGTACGGCGTGTCGGGCGATGTCCGGCACGCCGTACCCTGCCGCGCGGTGCTCCAAAGGGGTCAGACCCTTCTGGAACATACGCAAGCTCCCGGGCAGTCGCGGCCGCCGACGCATGTTCCAGAAGGGTCTGACCCCTTTGGAGCACCGCTGCCACCATCACCGCACCGCTTTCCACCCCGGTCACTCCAGCCCCCGTGGTCATCTACCCTGCCGTCCGTGATCATCGAGGGCGGGCCCATCTACACAGCCGATCCGGCGCTGCCGCACGTGCGCGGTCTGCCGATCGACGATCGCGGCCGCATCACCCGCGGCGTCGAGGCGTGGGAAGGCGACACCTCGAAGGTCTCGAACGAGCGCATCGACCTCGGCGGCCGCACCGTCGTGCCCGGCTTCGTCGATGCGCACGTGCACTTCCTCTCGTGGGCGCTCGACCGCCTGCGCGTTGACGTCCGCGATGCGCCGAGCGCCGCTGCCGCGCTCGAGCTGATCGCCGCACAGGCCGCTGCCGACCGCTCCGCGGGTACCGACGGCACGTGGCTGATCGCCGCGGGCTGGACCGAGGCCATGCTGGCCGAGCTTGCCGATCCGGCTGCCGCGCTCGACGCCGCCACGCAGGGGCGCCCCGCTGCCGTCTGGGCGCGCGACCGCCACGCGCTGTGGCTCAGCGCTACTGCCGTCGCGCAGATCGGTGGCGAAGCCATTCGCCGCGAGGACGCCGCCTGGTCGACGCCGTTGCCCGAGCCGACGCGCGCCGAGCGCCAGCGCGCCGTGGCCCTCGGCCAGCAAGAGGCGCACCGTCTGGGCCTGACCGGCATCCACGACTTCGAGCGCAGCGGTGGCCGCTCCACGTGGCAGGAGCTCGACGCGCAGGAGCGCGTGACGCTGCGCGTCTCGAGCGCCCTGCCGTACGAGCACCTCGACGCGATCGAGCAGCTCGAACTCGTCTCGGGTTTCGGCTCGGACCACGTCCGGATCGGCGCGGTGAAGGCGTTCCTCGACGGCACCGTCGGCGCCCGCACCGCGCACATGCTCGCGCCGTACGACGATGGTGGCACCGGCATAGAGCTGCTCTCGACCGACGCCCTCGCCGACGCGATCCGCCGCGCAGCCGCGATGGGCCTGCCCGTGGCGATGCACGCGATCGGCGATGCCGCCGTGCGCTCTGCACTCGACGCGCTCGAGCAGACCAAGGCAGACTGGCACGAGCTCGCAACCGCGTACAGCCGTCCGCCCCGTATCGAGCACGCACAGCTCGTCCACCCCGACGACCTCGCGCGCTTCGGCGCCCTCGGTGTCGTCGCCTCGATGCAGCCCGTCCATGCCGCCGAGGACCGCGCGGCGGCCGAGGCCGCCTGGGGCACGCGCTGCTCGGGTGCCTACGCGTGGCGGCCGCTGCTCGACGCCGGCGCCACGCTCGTCTTCGGCACCGACGCCCCGATCTCGCCGATCGACCCGATCGCCACCCTCACCGCAGCCGTCAACGCACCGCTGATACCCGGCCACGAGGTGACGATCGCTGACGCCCTGACCGCGATGACCACCACGCCGTCGGCGATCATCGGCCTCGAGCGCCGCCTCGGACGGCTCTCGCCCGGCGCCTTCGCCGATCTCGTCGTCCTCGACCGCGACCCGTTCGAGACGCCAGCCGACGAGCTCGCCTCGATCCAGGTCGTCGCCACGATGGCGAATGGTCGCTGGGTGCACGGGCGCCCGCCCTGGTGAGTCTGTCGCCGGCCTACCGGGAGCTCCTCGCCCCGGAGCGCCGCTGGCTCCTCGCCGCCGCCGGCGGTGCCTCGTTCGTCGCCGCCTCCGACGTCCTGCTCGTCGCAACCGCGCTGCCGAGTGCGGCACGCGACCTGAGCGGGCTCGACCGCTACGCCCTCGTCGTCGGCTGTTACGCCGCAGCGCTCGCCGTCGGCCTGCCGATCAGTGGCGCGGTGATCGACCGCTTCGGCGCCTGGCACTCGCTCGTCTTCGGGTGCACGCTGTTCGCCATCGCCGGCGTGTGCTCGCCCTTCGCGCCCAGCATGGAGGTGATCGCGGGACTACGGCTCGTCCAGGGCTTCGCAGCGGGCTTCCTGCTCGCCGTGCCGCTGTCGGTCGTGGTCCAGCGGATCCCGAAACACCTGCAGAAACACGCCTACGCGCTCAGCAACTCGGTCTGGGCGCTGGCGGCGCTCGCCGGCCCGGTGCTCGGCGCGGTACTGACCGACCTCCTGTCGTGGCGTGCCGCCTTCCTCGTGCCCGTGGCGATGACCGGCGTCGTCGCCTACGCCGGCTACCGCGGCCTGCGTGACCCGTCAATCAAGCCCGCCGATCCCCACGCGCGCATCCACCCGCTGGGCCCACTGCTCCTCGGCGGCACGGTAGCCACGCTGCTGATCGACCCACGCTTGGCGATCGTGCCGGCGGTTGCCTTCGTGCTGCAGGAGTGGCGCGCCAAGGAGCCGGTCTTCCCCCGCACGCGCGCCGGACGCGGTATCGCGATCCTCTGCGGCACCGCCGGCATCGCCTTCACGGGCGCGGACGGCATGGTGCCGCTCGGCCTGCAGGTCGGGCTCGGTTGGCCGATTCTCGTCGCCGCCCTCCCTCTCGTCGCGACGACCGGCGCCTGGGCCTCGGGCTCGTTCATCAGCTCGCGCCTGCGGTTTAGACATCGCCAGCAGATGCTGCTGGCGGGCTCGCTCACCGTCGTCGGCGTGCTTGTGATGGGCGTGCCACTGCTCGGCGGCGCCACGATCGCGATCGGCATCGTGATTGCCGCCTTCGGCATGGGCATTCAGAGCCCCGTCGCACTGCTGGGCGCCGCCGCGGAACGCCCCGGCGGAGAAGGCCGAGCGACCGCTTCCGTCCCCCTCGCCCGCAGCATCGGTGGCGGCATCGGCATCGCCGCGGCGGGCGCGATCGTGGTCGGCCGCGTCGGCGAAGAGACGCTGTCGGCGGCCAAGGACATTCACACGGGCGTGCCGGCGATCGCCGACGCAGTGCAGCACGCAAATCTCGTGCTGGCGCTGATCAGCCTCGCCTGCCTCCCCGCCGTCCTCCTCCTGCGCCGGGACTGAGCCCGGCGGTTGGCTTAGGCCGCCTTCATCCCCTGCGCCGCCGCCATCGCCTGCAGCTTGCGCAGGCTCTGGTTCTCGATCTGGCGGATGCGCTCGCGCGTGACGTTGAACGCCCGACCAACCTCGTCGAGCGTGCGCGGATCGTGGCCATCAAGGCCATACCGCAACTCGAGCACGCGACGCTCGCGATAGGAGAGCATGCCCAAGATGGTCTGCAGCGCCTCGCGCTGCAGCACGATCTCGGCGGCCTCGTCGGGGCGCGGACCAACGGTGTCCTGGATGAAGTCGCCAAAGGTCGACTCGTCTTCTTCACCGACGGGCTTCTCCAGCGAGATCGGCGCCTGGGCCGAGCGGCGGATGTACTCGATGTCGGCGACGGAAACCTCGGAGGCCTCAGACAGCTCCTCGACCGAGGGATCGCGGCCGAGTTCGGCAAGCAGGCGGCGCTCGATGCGCGCAACCTTGTTGAGCTTCTCGACGACGTGGACAGGCATGCGGATCGTGCGGCCCTTGTCGGCCAGCGCACGCGCCACGGCCTGCCGGATCCACCACGTGGCGTACGTGGAGAACTTGTAGCCCTTGCGGTAGTCGAACTTCTCCGAGGCACGCACCAGACCGATCGTGCCCTCCTGGATCAGGTCGAGGAACGGCAGACCCTGATTACGGTAGTTCTTCGCAATCGACACGACGAGGCGCAGGTTGGCCTCGATCATGTGCTGCTTGGCGCGCTGGTCGCCCTTCTCGATGCGCTTGGCGAGCTCGATCTCCTGCGCAGCGGTGAGCAGCGGCACGCGGCCGATGTCCTTCAGGAACAACTGGAGCGTGTCGGTCGAGACCTCGCGGGTCGAGAGATCGAGCACCGGGCGCTCGGCCTCCTCGGCCTCAACGACCTCTTCCGTAATCGTGATGTCGGCGGCGTCGAGGGCGCGATACACGTCCTCGACCTGCTGATCGGTCAGGTCGAGCTCGTCGAGGGTGCCGCGCAGGGCATCCTGCGAGATCGTTCCCGCCTCTTCGACCTGTGCGAGGATCGTGCGAGCCGCGTCGCCAGGCTCCACCACATCATCCGCACCTTCGCGCTCAAGTCCCTGCTGCATTCCGCTCCTCCGCAATCGGATAGGCGAAACCCTAGAAACGGCATCGGACGACATCGGACGACCGCGTCTGATTTGGGCTACAGCGCGTCGAGAAACTGCTGCGCGACCTTGCCGAGCCGGCCGTTCGGATCCTGCGCCGCAACCTGCCGTAGCTCGGCGCGGGCCGTGTCGGTATCGCGCAGCCACAGCAGCATCAGCGCCAGATGCAGGCGTGGCGATACGTTCCCGGGGTTGTCGCGCACGAGCGGGCCCATCTGCCCGAACGAGCCCGCCGGGTTGTCCTTGCTGTACGAGGCGATGATCTTCCCGACCTTCGCCTCGACCGAGCCGGGATCGACCGCCAGCGCGCTTGAGAAGGCGGTGACGGCGGCGGTGCGCTGGCCGTCACCGAGCAAGGCCGTGGCGTAGTCGAGCTGGGGCTGCAGCTGATCGGCATGCGCAACCGCGGCGGCCTTCAACTCCGCGAGCGTGCCCTGCGTGACCGGCTGCGCGGCGATGTACGGCGGGTAGCCGCCGGGTGCCGACGGGTGGATCAGGTCGTCCGCGGACACGCCGTAGAACGTGTCGGGCGCGCCATCGCGCACCGCCCGCAGGACCTTCTCGCCTGCGGCCCGCTGGCCGGACCAGAGCAGTGCCTCGCCGAGCGAGAACCCGATGAAGCCGTCGTCGGGCGATGCCTGAGCGAGTGCACGCAGGCGTTCGATGGCCGGCGCGGGATCCTTCGCGTCGTAGTCGAGCAGCGCGAGCGCGGCGTCCGACCGCGGACCAGGCTGCGTCGCGAGCGTCGCCCGCGCGGCAGACGCGTCGCCGCCCGCGGCCTGCGCTGCCGCCAGCACGAGTGCGGCATCGGGACCGGGGGCGCGCGCCAGACGTGCCTTCGCCCAGACGATGCGCTCAGCGGCGCCGCTCGGCGCCCCGGCGACGCGCGGTGCGGCGATCGCGGGCTGGCCCGGAAGCGGCTCCGAGGTGGTGCGCTGCGGCGCCGCCTTCGGCTCCGACGTGTTCGTGCCGCCGTTCGCGAGGACGGCCAATCCGACCACGACCAGGGCGACGACCACCGCCACACCGATCAACGCGACAAGGCGTGCGCGAGGCAGCCCGCCGCCTGCTGTCGAGTCCGCCGCCATGAACGCAGGCTATCAGCGGCTTCGCAGCAACATCGCCTGACCGGGAATACCCGTAGATCGCCTCACGTTTTCCGAATACTTGCTGTTCCTCAGCATAAGAACCCGCTATACATTCACGTGCGCCGCAGAGGCGGCCGATACGAAGGTGATGGAACGATGACGACGTACCGCGAACTGCTCGCCCAGGTCAAGGAGGAGATCTCCGAGATCGACGCGCGCCAGCTGACCGACGAGCTCGCCGCCGCACAGCCTCCACTGCTGATCGACGTGCGCGAGCCGGACGAGTACGAGCAGGGCGCAATCGCCCAGGCCGTCCACATCCCCCGCGGCTTTCTCGAGTCGCGCATCGAGGCCGAGGCTCCCGATAAGAGCCAGCGCATCGTGCTCTCCTGCGCCTCCGGTGCCCGCTCAGCCTTTGGCGCCAAGGCGCTGGCCGAGCTCGGCTACACCGACGTCGTCTCGCTCGCCGGCGGGTTCTCCGGCTGGAAGCAGGCCGGCAACCCGTGGGCCGAGCCCAAGGTGCTCGACGCCGAGCGCCGCCGTCGCTACAGCCGCCACCTCGTGATCCCGGAGGTCGGCGAGGCCGGCCAGCTCAAGCTGCTCGGCGCCAAGGTCCTGATGATCGGCGCGGGCGGCCTCGGCTCGCCGTCGTCGCTCTACCTCGCCGCCGCCGGCGTGGGCACGATCGGCATCATCGACGACGACGTCGTCGATGCCTCGAACCTCCAGCGCCAGGTCATCCACAACACCGACCGCATCGGCATCCCCAAGGCCGAGTCGGCCGAGATGACGCTGACGGCACTCAATCCCGACGTTGAGGTCGTGCAGTACCGCGAGCGCCTGTCGAGCGAGAACATCGACCGCATCCTCGAGGGCTACGACGTCGTCGTGGACGGCACCGACAACTTCCCCACGCGCTATCTCCTCAACGACGCGAGCATCAAGCACAACATCCCCGTCGTGCACGCCTCGATCTTCCGCTTCGAGGGCCAGCTGACGGTCTTCAAGCCGCACGAGGGCCCCTGCTACCGCTGCCTCTTCCCCGAGCCCCCGCCGGTCGAGCTCGCCCCGAGCTGCGCCGAGGGCGGCGTCCTCGGCGTCCTGCCCGGCATCATGGGCACGCTGCAGGCCACCGAGGCACTCAAGCTGATCCTCGAGATCGGCGATCCGCTCGTCGGGCGACTGCTGCTCGTTGACGCGCTGGACATGTCGTTCCACGAGGTGCAGCTGCGCCGCGATCCCAACTGCCCGGTCTGCAGCGAGCACGCCGGTCCCATCGAATACATCGACTACGACGAGTTCTGCGCGGGCGGTGCCCACGCCAGCGCCCACTAGGAGCCCCTGTTGTCCATCTCCTTCCGCATGCCCCCCATCCTCCGCCCGCAAGTCGGCGGTGCCCGTCAGGTCGAGGCCACCGGCGCCACGCTCGGCGAGGCACTCGAGGACCTCTTCACGCAGTACCCCGGCGTGAAGGAGCAGATCGTCGATAGCGAGGGCGAGATCAACCGCTTCGTCAACGTGTACGTGCAGAACGAGGACGTCCGCCTCGGCGACGGTCTTGCCACGCCCGTGCCGGACGGCAGCACCGTGATCGTCCTGCCCGCGATGGCTGGTGGCGCCCGCTGATGAGCCGAGGCTCCGTCACCCCGCCGCCCGCCGTACGTGGAGGTGGCGATGTCCTGAGCGCGATCGGCAACACGCCGCTCGTCGAGCTGCCGCACATGCGCCCCGAGGGCGGTGCGCGGATCTTCTCGAAGCTCGAGATGCTCAACCCGTCAGGGTCGATCAAGGATCGCGTGGCACTTTCGCTGATCGAGTCGGCCGAGGCCCAGGGCCTCCTTTCGCCCGGCCAGACGATCATCGAGCCGACCAGCGGCAACACCGGCATCGCACTCGCGATGATCTGTGCCGTCAAGGGCTATAAGTTCCGCGCCGTCATGCCCGAGTCCGCAACGCAGGAGCGCGTGCAGCAGATCTCGATGTACGGCGCCGAGATCGTGTTCTCGCCGGGTGAGCTCGGCTCGAACGGCGGCGTTGCGCTGGCGCGCGAGTTGGCAGCCGCCGACCCGAGCCTCTACATGCCCTTCCAGTACGCGAACGCCGAGAACCCGAACGCCCACTACCGCACGACGGGCCCCGAGATCATCGAGGCGCTCGACGGCAAGGTCGATGCCTTCGTAGCCGGACTCGGCACCGGCGGCACGCTGATGGGCACGGGCCGCGCGCTGCGCGAGGCCAATCCCGACGTCCAGATCATCGCCGCCGAGCCGCTGCAGGGCGAGGCCGTGATGGGCCTGCGCTCGCTCGAGGACGGCTACACGCCGGAGATCCTCGACATCTCGCAGCTCGATCGCAAGATGCTCGTCACGAACCTCGAGTCGGTCCAGGCCATGCGCGATCTGCTCACGCACGAGGGCATCTGGGTCGGCGTGTCCTGCGGCGCCGCGATGCACGTCGCCCGCCAGGTCGCCGCCAAGATGGATCCTGAGCAGAACGTCGTCACCGTCTTCGCCGACGGCGGCGCGCGTTACGCCTCCGCCAACCTGTTCACCGAGCAGGACGAGGATGTCCTCGAGGAGATCCTGGAGACCAAGCTCTGGTGGTAGCCGACGGCCCGCTGATCCTCTCGCGGGACATGCTCGACCAGATCGTGGCGCACGCGCGTGCCGGGCTCCCCAACGAGGCCTGCGGCATCCTCGCCGGCCTCGACGGCCGCGCGACCCGCTTCCTCCCCGCCATCAACGGCGAGGCGAGCCCGTACTTCTACTCGATCGAGGCGCAGGACCTGCTGCGCATCGTGATGGACATCGAGGACGCCGACGAGGACATCGTCGCGATTTACCACAGCCACGTAGAAAGCCCGGCCTTCCCGTCGCGTACCGACGTCGAGCTGGCCGGCTGGCCCGACGCCGCGTACATGATCGTGAGCCTCGGCTCGGAGCCCCCGGAGATCAAGGCCTTCACCATTCGCGACGGCAAGATCGGCCGTCGCGAGCTCGACGTCGTCGACTGATTTCCCCAAGGGGTCTGACGCCATGAGGACGGTGGGGACAGTCGTCGTCGGCTGACGCTACGCGGACTTGCGGCGCGTCGTCAGCTGCGCCGGCTCTTCGACGTCGCGGACGTCTGCGACGACGGGCATCGGCAGCGTTGTCGTCTCGAAGGCCGTGGAGAGGCCGATCACCGACTGCGTGCGGGTGACGCCATCGACGGTGCGGATCTCGTGCAGGACGCGCTCGAGGTCGGACGTGCTTTCGGCGCGAACCTTGAGCAGGTACCCCCACTCACCGGCAACGGCGTGGCACTCGAGCACGTTCGGCACGGCCTCGAGGCGCTTGGGGAGATCCGGCTGGTCGAAGGCGGCGTTATCGACGAAGACAAAGGCCACGACGCCGTAGCCGAGCGCCTCGGCGTCGACCACCGCGCGGTAGCCCTTGATCACACCACGGGCCTCGAGCTTCTTGACGCGCTCGTGCGCCGCGGCCTGCGACAGGCCGACGCGCTTGGCGAGGTCACCGTATGTCGTCTTTCCGTCCTCTTGGAGGATGGAAAGGATCTGCCAATCGATCGGGTGCATACGCTCCGTTACCGAATATTTACGAGTTTAGACTTGCTTTGACCGAAGATTCTCTGGTAGGGTACACCCAAGACGAACGGAAATCCACTCCGTCTCGACTGGAGCTCACCATGCAGGCCTACGCAGCACTCTCTCTCCTTCACAGCCGCCCCGACGCCGACCAGACGGTCAACGCCGAGCGCCCGGCTCGTGAGGTGCGTGCGCGCCGCCGCCCGGCGCTCCGCTCGAAGCGCGTCTAACTCTTTTCTCTCCACCCTCCTCTCCTCTCCTCCAGTCTCAGCCCCGGTCACCTGACCGGGGCTGAGCTGTTTCTGGGGTGATTGGCTTTCGTGCTGGGTCGACGAGACCCAGCACGAAAGCCAATCACGCCCCAGCATCCGCCTCCCACGGATCCGGGTCCCCACGGGGCTGGAGAGGCAATCGCCCCTGATGTCTCATGGGTCTCCTCCGGACATGGACCCGGATCCGTAGGAGGCGGATCACTAGGAGACCGCTGAACACCAGGGCGCAAACCGCCTAGTTATGCGGATTCTCTCCGCCCGCGTGCCAAGTTACCGAATATTTACAGGTTATTGTTTGACAAAACCGAAGATCCTCCGGCATACTGTGGCCATGCGAATCGATCACATCACCAACACCCCCGCTAACGCCGCTCCCGTCCCCGCGTTCAACTTCCTGTTCGCGTCGGCCGAGCCGAAGACCGCGAAGCGCCGCAGCTCCCTGCTCACGCGCCCCGCACTCCGCTCGAAGCGCGTCTAACGCTTTTCTCTCCACCCTCCCTCTCTCCTCACAGTGGGCCCCGCTTCGGCGGGGCCTTTCTGCGTTTATGGGGGCGTCTGCGATCCTATGGCCATGCCCTCCGTTCGCAAGCCACGCCTGAAGGCCCGCGTCGCCATCGAGCAGGACGGCCGCATTCTCTGCGTCCTCCACGCCAAGCCTGATCAGGAGCCATTCTGGTGCCTGCCGGGCGGCAATGTCGATGACGGCGAGACACTGATCGACGCTGCCGTGCGCGAACTGCGCGAGGAGGTCGGTGTCGCCGTCGTCACGGAGGGCGCCATTCTGATCGTCGACGGCCCCTCGGCGGGAGCGGTCGAGGTTATCTTCCGCGGCCGGATCACGGCGGGCGAGGCCGAGATCAGCGCAGATTCGGGCGACGCCTATCTCGCCGAGGCCACCTGGATCGCAGCAGACAACCTCCCCGCGACCTTTCGCCCTGCTGCGCTACGCGAGCTGCTCGAGCGCCCCGGGGGTCTCAGCCAGCTGCCGGCGATCGACGTCGCCGCCTGGGCGGGCTAGTCCCGCCGGTACGCGTCGAGCCAGCTGAGATCGGTCGGAATGCCGAGTCCAGGGCCTTCCGGCGGCCGGATCGTGCCGTCTTCTGCCGCGAAGATCGGCGCCGGCAGCAGCCAGTCGCGGCGATCGGGACCCCAACCCGGCGGGTCGAACGGCATCTCGACGAACGGACAGGTCGAGTACGCCAACGCGACGTGCAGGTTGGTGAGAAAGCCCAGACCATTGGTCCACATATGCGGCGACCACTGCCGCCCGAGCAGCGCCGCAAGGTCGGCGATGCGTCGCGACCCGGTGACACCACCCGACAGCACGGCATCGGGCTGGATCACGTCCACCCCACCCCGTACCAGCAGGTCGCGCGCCTCATGGGCCTGGCGAACCATCTCGCCGCCCGCAATCCGCAGTGCCGTCTTCGAGCGCAACTCGGCATAGCCCGTCACGTCGCCGGTCGGGAGTGGCTCCTCGAGCCAGTAGACGCCCATGCGCTCGAACGCGCGTGCCGCCTGGACCGCCTCGGCAACGTCCCAGCCGAGGCGCGTATCGCCCGGCATACGCCAGCCATAGTTGGCGTCGACCATGATCTCCATGTCGGCCCCAATGGCCTCGCGCACCTTCTCGACGACGACCGCCGACTGGCGCCAGTCGCTGATCGGCAGGCGCAACTTGACGGCCTTGATCCCCGCCATCCGCAAGTGCATCGCACGCTCGGCGCGCTCCACGGGATCGACGACCTCGCCGGTCGACGCGTAGGCCAGCAGGCTCTCGTTGCGGCCGCCGAGAAAGCGCCACAGCGGCTCGCCGGCGGCACGCGCGGCCAAGTCGGCACAGGCGGTCTCTGCGATCCACGGTCGGCCGCCGTGGAAATCGACGGTCTCGCAGATGCGGTGAATCACCTCGAGCCGACGCGGGTCGAGCCCGAGCAGATGACGCTCGAGCAGCTTGAGGTCTGGCAGGTTGTCACCACCGCCAATGCCGACGGTGCCATCATCGGCCGTGACGATCAGCACCTCCGCATCCTGATACGTGCGGGGCGACGGATCCCACGACATCGTCGTAGGCGTCCCCCACAGAAAGCGGAACCGGCGGATCTCGAGCGAGGCGATCTTCACGCCGGGCAGTCTAGCCGCGGAGGTCGAGCAGCACGCGCCGCGCACTGCCCTGTGCCATCAGCTCGAACGCCTCGTTGACCTGATCGAGCGGCAGCCGGTGGCTGATCAGCTTCTCGAGCGGGAGGCGTCCCTGACGGTGCAGAGCGAGGATCTGCGGGAACACCTGCGGCGGGTACGAGGAGCCGTAGATCGAGCCGAGCACGCGGCGCTCCATGCGCGGGATGGACAGAGCCGGAAACTCGACGACAGCGTCGGCATGCGGAATGCCGATCAAGACCGCGGCACCACGCGCACGGGTGCTCAGAAACGCAGCCGTCGCGACCTCGGGTCGCCCCGTCGCCTCAACGGCGCAGTCCACGCCGCTGCCGACAATCGCCCGCACCGCGTCGGCCGTCGACTCGGCATCGCCTTGCCACTGCACCGCGTGGGTGGCACCACAATCGATCGCGTCGGCAAGCTTCTGGTCGGAGAGATCGACGGCGATCACACACTCAGCCCCGGCGGCGCGCGCGCCCATCACCGCGGAGAGGCCGACACCGCCGCAGCCGAGCACGGCGACGCGATCGCCCGGGCGCACGTCGCCCGTGTTCCAGACAGCGCCAATGCCCGTCGTGACGGCACAGCCGACGATCGAAGCCACGTCGAGCGGCGCGTCGTCTGCGATCACCACGCAGGAGTCGTCGGGTACCACGCACGCGTCGGCGAACGTCGAGAGAAACGAGTAGTGGTAGACCGTCTCCCCGTTGCGCGACAGACGCGACGTGCTGTCCATCAGCCCACCGGCGCCCATCGCCGGCCAGGCGGCACCGCACATGTGGCGCAGGCCGCGATTGCACTCCTCACAACGACCACAGGCCGGCGCCCAGGAGAGCGCAACCCGCTGGCCGACTTCCAGCCGCGAACCAGGACCGACCGCCTCGACGACGCCGGCACCCTCGTGCCCGAGCACCGCCGGCATCGGCGTGGGCGCCTTGCCACTCATCGCGTTCTGATCGGAATGGCAGACGCCGCTCCAGGCCAGTCGGATCAGCGCCTCGCGCGGGCCCGGCTCGGCGAGATCGAGTTCCTGCACCTCGAGCGGCTCGTCGAACGCGGACAGCACAGCAGCGCGGATCTTCATACCAGGGTCCTTTGGGGCCGCGTGCGGATCAGTCGGCGTGCTGCAGGGTGCGCAGCTCGTCGATCGGGATGTGGCAGCGCATGGCGTGGCCGTCCTCGACCTCGACCAGCGGCGGCTCGGAGGCCTCGCACACGCCCTTGATGGCGCGCGGACAGCGCGTGTGGAACACGCAGCCGGTGGGCAGATCGATTGCCGACGGCAGCTCGCCCGACAGACGGATGCGATCCGGCGGATCACCATCGACACTCGGCACGGCCGATAGCAGCGCCTCGGTGTACGGATGGTGCGGACCGTTGAACACGACCTCCGCGGGTCCAAGCTCCATCAGCCGGCCGAGGTACAGAACGGCGATGCGATCCGACAGGTAGCGGACCACGCCGAGATCGTGCGAGATGACGATGTAGCTGGCCTGCTCGTCGCGCTGCAGATCGCCCAGCAGGTTGAGGATCGCGGCCTGCACCGACACGTCGAGGGCGCTGGTGGGCTCGTCGCACACCACGATGCGCGGGCCACCGGCGAAGGCACCCGCGATCGCGACACGCTGCTTGAGGCCGCCCGACAGGGCGCGCGGACGCATGTCGAGGTGACGCGGCGAGAGCCGGACCTCTTCGGTGAGGGCCGACATGCGCTCGTCGGCACCCTTTCCGCGAATACCCGCGAGCTTGTACAGCGAGCGCTCGAGAATCGCGCGAACCGTCTTCGACCGGTTGAGGGCCGAGTCGGGGTTCTGGAAGATGATCTGGATCGCGCGACGGGCATCGGCCTTGCGGCCGGTCGTGAGGCCCGCCAGCTGCTGCCCATCGAGCTCGATGATCGAGCCGGGGTCCGCGGCATGAATGCCCAGAATCGCTTTGGCCAGCGTCGTCTTGCCGGAGCCGGACTCGCCGACCAGGCCGAGCGTCTCGCCGGCACGCAAATCAAGATCGACATCGACGAGCGCACGAACCTCGTGGCTGCCCTGCTTGAAGGTCTTGGAGACGTTCTCGAGGTGCAGCACCACATCGCCGACGCCAGCACCGGGAATCGGCTCTGCCAAGGGCGCAGCGACGAGCGTGCTGACCTGGTTGGCGTGATGGCAGTAGACGGTACGCCCCGCAACCGGATGCGAGGCCGGCGGCACGGTGGTGCGGCACTCATCCGTCGCCAGCGCACAGCGATCCTGGAAGACACAGGCGGGCAGCTCGGTGCCGATCAACGGCAGCGAACCGGGGATCGTGTCGAGGCGGCGCTCGCTCTTATTGGCGCCGCGGCGCGGCAGACAGCGCAGCAGGCCGACGGTGTACGGGTGCTGCGGATTGTCGAAGACCTCGGCGGCCGGGCCCTCCTCGATGATCTTGCCGGCGTACATGACGCCAACGCGATCACAGATGCGGCGGACGACGCCGAGGTTGTGCGCGATCAGCAGCACGGCAGCACCGGTCTCGTGGCGCAGCGTCGAGACGAGATCAAGGACCTCGGCCTCCACCGTGGCGTCGAGGCCCGTGGTGGGCTCGTCGAGGATCAGCAGCTGTGGATCGCAGGCCAGCGCCATGGCGATCACGACGCGCTGCTGCATGCCGCCCGACAGCTGGTACGGATAGCGATCGAGGACGCGCTCGGCGTCGGCGATGCGCACGCGGTTAAGCGCCTCGACCGACTTGACCTTGGCCTCAGCGGCAGAGAACCCGAGGACGGTAAAGGCCTCGGCAACCTGCTTGCCGACCTTGATCGTCGGATTGAGCGACTGGCCCGGATCCTGATAGACCATCGAGATGCGCTGGGCGCGCAGGCCGCGGAGCTCGCTGTTCGAGAGCGCCAGCATGTCCTCGCCGGCAACCGTGATCGACCCGTCGGTGACGTGGCCGTTCTCCGGCAGGTACCGCACGGCCGCGTACGCCGTCGTCGACTTGCCACAGCCGGACTCGCCGACGAGACCGTAGGCCTCGCCCGGCTTGATCTCGAACGTCACGCCACGCAGCACGGGGCGCGGCACACCGCGCACGTCGTAGGCGACGTGGAGATCGTCGAGCTTGAGGGCAGCCGTATCGTTGCGGGTCTCGGTGGCGCTCAAAGCTCCATCACCTCCTGCAGGCGATCGGCGATCAGGTTGACGGCAATCACGAGGCTGGCGATGGCCATCGCCGGGAAGACGGTCGTCCACCAGTAGCCGCCGATCACGAGGCGGTACTCCTGCGCGATCATCAGACCCCAGTCCGGCGTCGGCTCTTGGATGCCCACACCGAGGAACGACAGGGTGGCGATCGCGAAGATGGCGTAGCCGATGCGCACGGTGAACTCGACGATGATCGGGCTCGTCACGTTCGGCAGGATCTCGCGGGTCATGATGTAGAGCCCGTTCTCGCCGCGGAGCTTGGCGGCTTGCACGTAGTCGTTCTCGCGCTCGGACAGCACAGCGGCGCGCACGGTGCGCGCCACAATCGGTGTGAAGAGCAGACCCACGACGATGATCACCGTCTGCGTACTTGGTTCGACGCCGGGGATGATCGACCAACTTGGCGCGGCCGACAGCGCGAGGAGGCCGACAAGCGTGAGCGGCAGCACGAGGAAGGCCTCGATGATGCGGCCGAGGATGTCGTCGAGCACACCGCGGTAGTAGCCCATCAGCAGGCCAAGCAGCGAGCCGAGCGCCACGCCGAGCACGGCGGCGAGCGGTGCGGCGATCAGCACGTCGCGCGCGCCGACCATGATGCGCGACAGCACGTCGCGACCAAGCTGATCGGTACCCAGCAGGTACCCGTCAACGCCAGGCGGGGTGTGGCTCATGCCGTCGGGAGCGAGCGGATCGTTCGGCGCAATCGCGTTGCCGCCGATCGCGCAGATCACCCAGATGCCGATGATGACCAGACCGATGATCGCCGACGGGCTCTTGAAGAACAGGCGGATCTTCTCGTTGCGTGCCTTCTTCTTCTCCGAAGAGGACGCGAGCTTCTCGCTCGGCAGCGGCGGGACCGCGGGAATCTCGTCTTCGATGACACCCATTACTGGTCTCCGAGGCGAACGCGCGGATTGAGGATCGAGATCAGGATGTCGCCAAGCAGCGTGGCGACCATGTACACGACGCCGATCACGAGCACGCCGGCCGACAGCACCGGCAGGTCCTTGCTGGTGGCAGCGCGGACGAGCTCACGACCGAGGCCGTTGTAGTTGAAGATCAGCTCGACGGCGAGCAGGCCGCCAAACAGGTAGCCGGTCTGCGTCGCGACGACGGAGATGGTCGGCAGCAGCGCGTTGCGCAGGACGTGGCGGCGAATGACGACGCCGCGCGGCAGGCCCTTCATGAAGGCGGTGCGCGTGTAGTCGGCTTCCATCGCGGTGATCACGCCGGCGCGTGCCATGCGAGCGATGTAGCCGAAGTAGACGATCACGAGCGCCGAGATCGGCAGCACGAGCCGCCACAGCTGGTCGAGCGGACTCGTGGCGTCGTTGGTGCTGGCCAGCGTCGGGAACCAGGCCAGCTGCACAGCGAAGATGACGAGTAGGAACGATGCCGTCACGAACTCGGGCAGCGAGGAGCCGGCGAGGCTCACCGTGACGATGATGCGATCGATCAGAGAGCCGCGTCTCAGCGCGGCCCACACGCCCGCGAGGATCGCGAGCGGGACGGTGACGAGCAAGGCGAGGAAGGCCAGCTTGGCCGAGTTGAGGAATGTCGTGCCGATCACGTGGGTGACCGACTCGCGGGTCTTGTAGGACTCGCCCAGGTCGCCGTGGGCGTAGTTGCTCATCTGGTTGAGGTACTGCTTGTAGAGCGGCTGATCCGTGCCGAGCCGATGGTTCAGCTCGTCAACCGACTCCTGCGGCGCGAACGGGCCGAGGATCTGGCGGCCGACGTTGCCGGGCAAGACGTTCGACAACGCGAACACGATGATCGTCAGCAGAAACAGCGTGACGATCGCGAGTGCGATGCGGCGGATCAGAAAGACGAGCATAGTGAGAGAAGGGACCTAAGAGGCGGAAAGGGCCGGGGCCCCGCCGCGAATGCGACGGAGACCCCGGCCCCGATTTCCGTTCTGGACTAGGCCTGCGATGCGCCCTCGAGGAACGCGAAGCCCATCGCCGTGGTCACGATGCCCTGGTACTTGTTGTTGAACGCACCAAGCGTGTTGATCGTGTACGGGATGCCAACCGGGACGTTGTCCCAGAGGTTCTTCTCGACAGCAGCAGCCGTCGACTTCTGATCCTCAACCGAGACGGCTGCGGACCACGCGGCGAACGCGTCGTCGAACGCCTTGTCGGCGTACTGCGACGAGTTCCACACGCCGTCCGTGGCGAGCGCGGCGTTGAGGTACACGTCCGGCGTACCGCGATGACCGTAGTCGACGATACCGGCGTCCGAGGCGCCGGAGCACGGCGGCTTGGCCGGCTCGGCCGGGCACCAGTACTTGCCGTAGAACGTGCCGTAGTCGGAACCGACCAGCTTGACGTTGATGCCAGCCTGCTTCATGCCGTCAGCGGCAAGAACAGCCATAGCGGTCATGTCGATCGCCTTGATGTACGGCAGCTCGATGGTCAGACCCTCGGCACCGGCCTCCTTGAGGAGCGCCTTCGCCTTGTCGATGTCCTGCGTGCGCTGCTCGGCAGCAGCCTCATCGAAGTACGGGTACAGCGAGAAGATGACCTGGTCGTTGGCGACCGTGCCATGGCCACCGAGGGCCTTGTCGATCATCTTCTGGCGGTCCATCGTCCACGCGATTGCCTGGCGGACCTTGGGATCCATGACGGCACCCTTGTCGCAGCGCATCCAGAGCTGGCGATGCGCGGCGGACTTGAGCTCCACGATGTTCATGTTCGGGTCGTTCAGGAGCACTGCGCCCTGATCGGCCGTGATCGTCGTGCAGCCATCGGCCTCACCGCTGGCGACCGCGGCGACCTGCGCAGCGGTGTCCTCGATGAAGATGAACTCGACGGTGTCGAGCGGCGTCGTGCCACCCCACCAGCTGTCGTTGCGGGAGTACTTGGCGCCCGTCTTGACGTCGAGGCTGTCGAGCTTCCACGGACCCGTACCGCCGACACCCGGCTTGAGGTTGTCCTTGACGGTCCACGCGACCGGCGTGATCTGCGACTGCGTGTTGTCGGAGGAGACCAGGTACGGGAAGTGGCCGTTGGGCTTGTCGAGCTTGAAGACGACGGTGAGGTCGTCGGTGGCCGTCGTGCCGCCCTTGGAGAGCGTGCCGGTCAGGGCCGAGTTGCCGGCCTCGATCAGCTTGTCCATCGTCGAGACGACGTCAGCCGACGTGAAGGCCGAGCCGTCCTGCCACTTGACGCCCTCGCGGAGCTTGAAGGTCCACTCGAGGCCGTCGTCGCTGCCGGACCACTCGGTGGCCAGCTGCGGCTGGATGGAAAGGTCGGACGCCGAGCGGACCAGGTACTCAAAGACCTGGGCGCAGACGTTGTAGGTGACGAGGTCGATCATGGTGATCGGGTTGACGCCTTCCGAGCCCGGAAGCGACATGGTCAGCTTGATGCCGCCACCCTGCTTGACGGCGGCCGTCGTCGCGACGTCGCCGCCACCAATGCCGGTGTCCGTTGCGCCACCGGTGTCCGAGCTGCTCGAGCCACCGCACGCGGCGATGATCGCGCTGATCGACGCAAGGGAGAGACCAAGAACCGTGCCGCGCTGGATGAAGTGGCGGCGGTTGATCTTCCCCTGGGCGAACGACTCGACCAGATCGAGCTGGGGTGCGTTCGCCTCGCGGCGAAGCGGATCCAGTTCCTTGAAATCGGTCATACGAGTTCCCTCCTCAGGTCTCGATGCATCTCCGCGGAGGCGGAGACTCCGTGGTTATCCCATACCACCTCGGTATGAGTCAACACGACACGCAAGTTGTACCACGATGTGACGCGGTTGTCGTATCGAGATATGACCCACGCCGAGTAGAGGATTTACGCGAGCCACTCGGCTCGGCCGCCGCGCCGGGCACTTACTCCGGGCGGTCGTCGCCCGCCGCAGCATCATCGTGCGGCGCGGGCTTGAGCTCCACATCGACGACGCGGATGCGTGCGCCATCCACTTCCCGCACCGTGAAGCGAAAGCCCTTGTGCGTAACGACGTCGCCGGGACGCGCGGGGCGCCCAAGCTCGCCGAACAGAAACCCGCCGACCGAGGTGTAGTCCTCATCGGGCAGGCCACCGTCAAACCGCTCGTTGAAATCCTCGATCCCGTACGAGGCCTCCAGCCGCACGCGATCCGGCGCCAGGCGCACAACCTCGCGGTCGGGGAGGTCGAACTCGTCGTTGATCTCGCCGACGATCTCCTCGAGCAGGTCCTCGAGCGTGACGATGCCGCTCGTCGAGCCGTACTCGTCGACGACGATCGCCATGTGCGTCTTCGTCCGGCGGAAGTCGGCCAGGAGCTCGTCGAGCTTCTTCGTCTCCGGCACGATCGGGACCGGGCGCGCACAGGTCTCGACCAGGGTCTCCCCCGCCTCGTCCATCTGCGCCGCGAAGAGATTGCGCACGTGCACGACACCGATGAGGTCATCCATCGTCTCGCGGTACACGGGATATCGCGTGTACGGCGCGGCGAGGGCGCGCGTGATCGCCTCGGTCGCACTGAGGTCCGCCGGCATGCCAACCACATCGGGACGCGGCACCATCACCTGCTTGACCTCCGTCTCGGCGAAGTCGAAGACCTTGTGCAGCAGCTGTTCCTCGGACTCCTCGAGGACGCCCTCCTCATGCGAGGCGGAGATCAGCATCTTCAGCTCCTCCTCCGAGTGCACCAGCCGCATCTCCGACGGCGTCTCGAGCCCGAGCAGGCGGATCAGCGCCTCGCTCATGCCGCGCAGCACCCAGATGAACGGCCAGAACACCCACATGAAGATCTGCACGGGGAAGGCGACGCGCAAGGCAACGGCCTCGGCGCGCGACAGCGTGAGCGTCTTCGGCACGATCTCCCCGAGCACGACGTGCAAGGCGGTGATGATCGCGAAGGCGAGGATCACGCTGATCACGACCGTGGCGCTGTCGCCGAGCAGGCCCCAGTTACCGAGCACGCTCTCGAACACGCGCGAGACGGCCGGCTCGCCGACGGCGCCGAGGGCCAGCGAGGACAGCGTGATCGCGACTTGGAAGGCCGAGATGAAGCGTGCGGGATCGTCGATCAGGTGGCGGACGCGCTTGGCAGACGCCGAGCCCTCCTCGACGAGCTCGTCGATGCGCGTGCGACGCACGGCAACGAACGCGAACTCGGCCGAGACAAAGAAGGCGTTCCAAGCGATGATCACGACGATCACCGAGATCTCGATGATCGTCAGCGTCGACACGGTGCCCTCGAGGGACGTGACCCGGTCATTGACCCGGGATGACCGGACGTCGTGTCAGCAGAGGCGCCCACGTATGCATGGAATGTATCACCCGCGACCCGCTCGCCGTCCTTCAGACGTCGTCGCCGGCGAGAATGCGGCCGGCGTGCGGGGCTGCGGGGTCGAGCTCGACCGCCCGTTGAGCGGCGCTGCGGGCCTCGGGCGCGCGGCCGAGCCGGGCGAGCGCAACCGCTCGCTGCTCGTGCCCGATCGCTGAGGCCGGCACTGCCTCGACGTGGCGCTCAGCAGCCTCCAACGCCTCGGCCGGGCGATCGGCGGCCAGTAGCGCCTCGATCAAGACGAGCCGCATGCCCTCGTCATCGTCCTGCGCCGCGAGCGCCAGGGCAGCGGCCGTCGCAGCGAGGTCGGGCTGGCCATCTGCGAGCAGCGAGCGCGCCGCTGTCGAGAGATGGCCGTGGTCGTCGTCGTGCAGCGCGAGGTCGCGGCGCACGAGGTCTGCCAGCGCATCGCGGTCGACCTCGATCGGGCCGTCGGGGCCACTGACCGTCGTGAGCGCACCGAGCTCGCGCAGGCGATCGACGACGGCCGGGTCGCCCGGCGTCAGCTCGAGCGCCTCGCGGTAGGCAGCGATCGCGCGATCGTCCTGGCCGAGGTCCTCGAGAACGCGGGCACGGTTACGGTGAAAGAGCGGCACGTCTGCGAAGACGCGCGCCACCGCGTCCAGTTCGACGAGCGCGGCCTGCGCGTCGCCCGTCTCGCGCAGCGCCGCCGCGCGATTGAGACGCGCGGGTGCGTCCTGCGGATCGATCGCCAGCACGGCATCGACCTGCACCAGCGCGTCGTCCCAGCGATGCTCGGCCAACGCCTGCTGCGCCAGCGCCATCGGTCGCTGCTTGGCGGCGATGCGGCGATGCTCGGCGGCCAGCGGATGGTCCGGCTCGGCGTCTGCGAACTGCGCGGCGTAGCTGATGAGATCGGCCGGCGTGGCTGCCGCGCTATCGATGTCGGCAGGGACGGCGACCTGCTCGGGCAGGCCCAGACGGGCGGCGGCAAGCGGATCGAGATCGAGCAACACCCAGTTCTCCATAGACCGGCAGGGTACGCGAGCGGCGCACCTTCCCCTCCGCCCCTTCGTCCGCTACACTGCGTCCATCACCTACGGCAACGGTGTTGCCGTATAGCCAACACAGGGAGAGGCTCAGGATTATGTCCGTCCCCAGCTCCACCAAGTACCTGATCATCGGTGCCGGCATCCACGGTCTGTCGACCGGGTACCACCTCGCCAAGCAGCTCAAGGCGCGTGGCGTCGGCTCGGGTGCCGACATCACGATCATCGACAAGTCCGGCATCGCCGCCGGCGCGTCGGGCATCGCCTGCGGCGTCGTGCGCAACAACTACTACCAGCCGGCCATGTCCGAGCTGATGGCCGCCAACGTCGAGGTCTGGGAGTCCGACCCCGAGGCGTACCACTACCACGAGGTCGGCTACATCGCCCTCGGCCCCGAGGGCCAGGTCGGCGATCTGACCGAGGTTGCCGGTCGCCACGAGAACATCGGCTACCCCTCCACGCTGATCACCGGCGAGGACAACGTTCGCGAGCACATGCTCAAGCTGTTCCCCGACTGGCGTGCGCCGGGCCTCAAGGTCGCGCTGCACGAGCACAAGGGCGGCTTCGCGTTCAACGTCGAGTCGCTGCACGGGATCGCCAACAAGGCCAAGGCCGAGGGCGTCACCATCATCGAGGGCATCAAGGTCAACGGCTTCGAGACCGACGCCTCCGGCGCCGTCACGAAGGTCGAGACCTCCGGTGGCCCGATCGAGTGCGAGCAGGTCATCATCGGCGTCGGCCCCTGGATCCCCCGCATGTGGGAGATGCTCGGCCTGCCCGACCGCCTCGACGTCCGCACGCCGACCGGCGACGTCCACAAGGATCAGAACATGTGGACGTTCTGGTACCTGCAGGAGGGCGAGATCGCTGTCGACCCGCTGATGCACGCAACGGCTGACGGCAAGATGCCGCCGGTCCTGCACGTCGACTCCGACGCACCACTCTACACGGACGACGGCAAGCTCGTCACCGACGAGCTGTGGGGCAACTACTTCAAGCGCGATCGTCACGGCATCCAGGGCGGCGCTGCGCCGATCGCCCTCGATACGGACTTCGAGCTCGATCCGTACCCGACCTCCAGCGTCGACCCGGCCTTCCCGGACATGTGGTGCGCGAGCCTCTCGCACTGCATGGAGCGCTTCGAGGGTTGCCGCGCCAACTACAAGACGGCCCGCTCCGGCGGCGTCGGCTCGTTCACGGTCGATAACTTCCCGGTCTTCGACTACATGCTTCCCAACGTCTACGTCATCGCCGACTCGAACCACGGCTACAAGATGATTGGCGTTGGCAAGGAGGTCGCGAACGTGGTCCTCGGCGATCACTCCTCGCTCCTCCACCCGTTCCGCTACGAGCGCTTCGCCTCGGGTGATCTCCACCCGGTGTCGAACAGCCCGTACCCCTGGTCGTAAGGCACAGCCGGCCGCCGGTGTCCTCGGACATCGGCGGCTGCGGCCCTACGGCCGCCGCCGTGCACGACCCCGTGTCGCCCGCTGACCTCCCGCAGCGGCACCCAAGCACCTAGGCTGTCCCCACTGGCCGGTGGGCGCAGATCGATCGATCTCCCTCGCGGCTCGACCTTCCTGACGCCATGCCCGCCGCCGCCACCGATTCGCTCGACACCGCGCTCTCGCCCGTCGCCGCGACCTGGCTGCGCGAGACCTTCCCGAACGGGCCGACACCGGCGCAGGCGCAAGGCTGGCCGGCGATCGCCGCGGGCGGCAACGTGCTCCTCTGCGCGCCGACCGGCTCGGGCAAGACGCTGGCCGCGTTTCTCGTGGCGCTCGATCGACTCGCCACGACGCCGCGCACCGAGAAGGGCACGCGGGTGCTCTACATCTCGCCGCTCAAGGCCCTCAACTACGACATCGAGCGCAACCTCCGCGGCCCGCTGGCCGGCCTCCGCGCAACCGCCGACCGCCTCGACCTGCCGCTGCCCGACATCGATGTCGGCGTGCGCACCGGCGATACGCCCGAGAAGGAGCGTGCCCGCCAGGCCCGCACGCCACCCGACATCCTGATCACCACGCCCGAGAGCCTGTTCCTGCTGCTCACCTCCCCCACGCGACGCGAGGCACTGCGCACGGTCGAGACGGTGATCATCGACGAGGTCCACGCCGTCGCCGGCACCAAGCGCGGTAGCCACCTGGCGCTGTCGCTCGAGCGCCTCGAGCACCTGACGGGCCGCCCGGTCCAGCGCATCGCGCTGTCGGCCACCGTCTCGCCGCTGGACGAGGTGGCGCGATTCGCCTCGGGCGAGCGGCCCTGCACGATCGTCGATGCGGGCATGCGCCGTGCGATCGACGTAGACGTGGTCGTGCCGCTCGCCGACATGGCGCGGCCCGACGAGGACGTCGCCCTGCCCGAGCACGTGCAGGGCGCAGGCGACGGTGGCAGCAACTCAGTCTGGCCGGCGATCTACCCGCAACTACTCGAGCTGATCGAGTCGCACACGACGACGCTGATCTTCGTCAACTACCGCCGGCTTGCCGAGCGCCTCGCGCTGCGCCTCAACGAACTGGCGGAAAAGGAAATCGCGCGCGCCCACCACGGCTCGCTCGCGCGCGAGACCCGACAGGAGGTCGAGGAGCTGCTCAAGAGCGGCCAGCTACCGTGCCTGGTTGCCACGTCGTCGCTCGAGCTCGGCATCGACATGGGCTCGATCGACCTCGTCATCCAGGTCGAGTCGCCACGCAGCGTGGCGCGCGGCCTGCAGCGCATCGGCCGCGCCGGCCACACCGTCGACGCCGTCAGCCGCGGTCGCATCTTTCCCAAGCACCGTGGCGATCTCGTCGAGAGCGCCGTCGTCGTGCAGCGCATGTACGAGGGCGCCGTCGAAGACATCCGCGTGCCGCAGAACCCACTCGACGTGCTCGCGCAGCAGATCGTCTCAATGTGCTCCGGCGAGGACTGGACGGTGAGCGACCTCGAGGCGCTGGTGAAGCGCGCAGCGCCGTACCGCGACCTGCCGCGCGCCCAGCTCGAGGGCGTGCTCGACATGCTGGCCGGCCGCTATCCGTCTGACGAGTTCGCCGAACTGCGACCGCGCATCACCTGGGACCGCATCGGCGACGTGCTGCACGGGCGCGACGGCACGCGCTCGCTGGCCGTCGCCAACGCCGGCACGATCCCCGACCGCGGCCTCTACGGCGTGCACCTCGCCGATGGCGGTGGCCGCGTCGGCGAGCTCGACGAGGAGATGGTCTACGAGGCCCGCGCCGGGCAGATCTTCCAACTCGGCGCGTCGAGCTGGCGCATCGAACGCATCACCCGCGATCGCGTGCTCGTCTCCCCCGCGCCTGGCCGGCCCGGGCAGATCCCGTTCTGGCGCGGCGAGGGCGCCGGGCGCACGATCGAGCTCGGCCGCGCGCTCGGTGCGTTTACCCGCGAGCTCGGCGGCATGCGCGCCGACTCGGCCAAGAAGCGCCTGCGCACGGAGCACCACCTCGACGAGCGCGCCGCCGACAACCTGCTGGGCTACTTCCGCGAGCAGCGCGAGGCGACCGGCGTGCTGCCGACCGACCGCACGATCGTGGTCGAACGCTTCCGCGACGAGATCGGCGACTGGCGTCTGTGCGTGCTCACGCCGTTTGGCGCCCGCGTCCACGCACCGTGGGCGCTGGCGATCGGCGCGCGGCTGCGTGCAGAGCACGGCGTCGATGCGCAGGCGCTGTGGTCCGACGACGGGATCATCGTGCACCTGCCCGACTCCGACGACCCGCCGCCGGCCGACGTCGTCGTGCTGGATCCGGAGGAGATCGAGGACATCGTGGTGGGCGAGCTGGCAGGCTCGGCACTCTTCGCCGCACGGTTCCGCGAGAACGCTGCCCGCGCGCTGCTGATCCCGCGCCGCCGACCCGGCCAGCGCACGCCGTTGTGGCAGCAGCGCCTCAAGGCCCAGGCATTGCAGGGTGTCGCCACGCGTTACGGCGCCTTCCCGATCGTGCTCGAGACCTACCGCGAGTGCCTGCAGGACGTCTTCGACGTGGCGAGCCTCAAGGAGCTCCTCGGCGGTATCGGCAACCGCACGCTCGAACTCGTCGAGGTCGAGACGCCGACCGGCTCGCCGTTCGCGGCGTCGCTCCTGTTCGATTACGTGGCGCAGTACATGTACGAGGGCGATGCCCCGCCGGCCGAGCTGCGCGCCCAGGCACTGTCGCTCGATCGCGACCTGCTGCGCGAGCTACTCGGGCAAGAGGATCTGCGCGACCTGCTCGACGCCGATGCGATCGCGCAGGTCGAGAGCGACCTGCGCCGGCGCTACGCCGATACGCCCGACGCGCTGCACGACCTCCTGCGCCGCCTCGGCGACCTGACGCCGACCGAGATCGACGATGCGGAGACGATCGCCGAACTCGTCCGCGATCGGCGGGCGACGATCGTCCGCATCGCCGGCGAGGAGCGCGTGATCGCAGCCGAGGATGCCGGGCGCTACCGCGATGGCGTTGGCGCGCTGCCCGAGCCCGGACTGCCCGCGGTCTTCCTCGAGCCGGTGCCCGAGGCGTTGCACGGCATCGTGCGCCGCTACGCGCGTACGCACGGCCCCTTCACCGCAGCCGCGGTTGCCGAGCGGCTCGGCGTGCCCGAGCGCCGGATCCTCGACGAGCTCGAGCGGCTGGCCGCCGACGGTGCGGTCGTCCAGGGCGGCCTGCTGCCTGGCGGCTCTGGCATCGAGTGGTGCGACAGCGAGGTGCTTCGCCGTATTCGCCGTGCCACGCTCGCCGTGCTGCGCTCGGAGATCGAGGCCGTGCCCGGTGCGGCACTGGCGCGCTTCCTCCCGCGCTGGCAGCGCATCGATGAGGGCGGCGGCGCTGCGGGCGAACGCCTGCGCGACACGATCGCCACGCTGCAGGGTCTGGTGATTCCCGTCACGATTCTCGAGACCGACGTGCTGCCGCGCCGCGTGCCGGGCTACCGCCCGGAGCAACTCGACGCGCTCTCGACCAGCGGCGAGATTGTCTGGGCAGGCGCCGGCGACGGCCGCGTCGCGCTCTACATCCGTGAGGACGCCCCACTCCTTGGTCCGCCACCACGCGGCGTGCCGGCCGAGGGCGACGCCGTCGATCGGGTTCGTGAGCAACTCGCGCAAGGCGCGTGCTTCCTCGACGAGCTCGCCGCGGGCACCGAGCTCGATCCGCAGGAACTGATGGTCGCGCTCTGGCAGCTCGTCTGGGCGGGCGAAGCCACCAACGATCGCTACGCGCCACTGCGCAGCTCGTCACGCCGTGTTCCGGCCGCGCGCTCGCTGTCGTCCGTGCGGCCGCCCGAACGCGGGCGCGGTGGCGGCCGTCGCCTGTCGCGTCGCCGTGGTGCCACGCCGACACCGCCCGCCGGCGGCCGCTGGTCGCTCGCCGCGCCGCTCTTCGAGGGAGCGACCCAGGCCGACCGTGCCCGCGCGCAGGCCGAGATCCTGCTCGACCGCTACGGCGTCGTCACGCGCCCCGGCGTCAAGGCCGAGGGACTGCTCGGCGGCTTCTCTGGCGTGTACCCCGAACTCGCCGTCCTCGAGACGCTTGGCGCAGCGCGACGCGGGTACTTCGTCGAGGGCCTCGGTGGTGCGCAGTTCGCGCTCCCCGGCGCCCTCGAGCGCCTGCGCGAGGCCCGCACCGAGGTCGAGAGCGAGACGCTCGTGCTGGCCGCCGCCGACCCGGCCCAGCCCTATGGCGCGGCACTGCCGTGGCCCGAGTCGCTTGGCGGGCGCCCAGCGCGCTCGGCCGGCGCACACGTCGTGCTCGTCGACGGTGCGGCCGTGCTCTTCATCGAGCGCGGCGGCCGCACGCTGACCCCCTTCGCCGAGCACGAGGACGACGTCTACGCCGCCGCCCTCACCGCGCTCGCCGCCGCCGTCCAACGCGGCATCGTGAAGCGCCTCAACGTCGAGCGCGTGGCCGGCGCCAGCGCGCTCGGCTCGATCTGGGAAGACCGGCTCGTCGCGGCGGGCTTCCGGATCGGGCCGAAGCGGTTGTCGTTGGGGTGACGGCGGGAACACCTCGAGGTGGCTCGGTCGGAAACGACCGATTCACCTCGAGGTGATCCCGTCGCCTTGCTGGATCAACCTCGCCAGAAGTGGCGTTGGTTCAAGCCGATCTTGAATACAGGCGACGCGATGACCTCGAGGTGAATCGGTCCTTTCGGACCGAGCCACCTCGAGGCCTTCGCGTCGTCAGACGCGATCAACAACGAGGCCTTCGCGTCGTCCACGGCATGAAAAAGGCCCCGGTTCGGTCTCGCGACCGAACCGGGGCCTTTCACATACCGGGCTAGGCGGCAGCGACGTCGGCCAGTGCGGCCTTGAGCGCACCGGTCAGCTCGTCGATCTGCTCCGTACCGCAGATCAGCGGCAGCGCCGTGACGACCATCGGCTTGACGCGGACGTCGGGGCGGACGATCACGCCGTGCTTGCGCGCAGCGCCCGCGACGGGAGCCGTCAGGGCGTTGTCGGTCAGCTCCAGCGAGTGGTAGTAGCCCTTACCGCGGGCCTCGACGACGAGATCGCTCGAGGCAGCCACGTCGGCCATGGCGGCCGCGTAGTAGTCCTCGTTGGCGAGCACGTTGTCGATCACGCCGAGGCGCTCCATGATCTCCAGGTTGGCGAGCGAGACGGCGCACGCCAGCGGATGGCCGCCGAACGTGAAGCCGTGCGCGTACATGGCGTCGGCGTTGATCAGCGGCTCACCAACGGCCTCGGTGAAGACCACGCCACCACACGGCGCGTAGCCCGAGGTGATGCCCTTGGCGAACGTGCAGATGTCGGCGTTGAAGCCGAGGCGGTCCGTGGCGAACCAGGCACCGACGCGGCCGAAGCCAGTGATGACCTCGTCGCACCAGAGCAGGACGCCGTACTTGTCGCAGATCTCGCGGATCCGAGCACCGTAGCCCTCGGCCGGCGGCAGGCCGCCACCGTTCTGAATCGGCTCGACGACGACGGCCGCGACGGTGTCGGGACCCTCGGCGAGGATCTGCTGCTCAATCGCGTCGGCGCAGGTCAGCGTGCAGCCGCCCTTGTCGTGGCAGTAGAGGCAGGTGCGCTGATGCGTGTTCGCCGCGTGGCGCACGTTCGGATCGAGCGGCTCGAACGGCACGCGCGACAGCGGGATACCGGTCAGCGACAGGGCGCCCATGGTGCAGCCGTGGTACGCGCCGCGGCGGGCGATGATCTTGCGCTTGAGCGGCTGGCCCTTCGCGAGGAAGTGCTGGCGCACGAGCTTGAGGGCCGACTCGACCGACTCAGAGCCACCCGACGTGAGGAGAACGCGGGACATGCGATCGGGTGCCAGGCCGAGGATGCGCTCGGTCAGCGCGAGTGCCGACGGGTGCGTTGCGGCCCAGTTCGGGTAGAAGCAGAGCTCCTCGAGCTGCTTGGCCGCGGCCTCGCCGATCTCCTTGCCATGCGAGTAGCCGATCTGCGTGGTGAAGAGGCCAGAGACGCCGTCGAGGAAGCGATTGCCATCCTTGTCGATCGCGTACGGACCTTCGCCCGTGACGATGACGGGCGGCGACTGATTCTGGAAATCAGCCATCTTCGACCAGTTGAGCCACTCGCCCTTGTGGGCGTCGGGCGAAAGGGTTTCGAACGTAACCGGGTTCACTGTGAACGCACCTCCTCGTGCTTATGTCGGAGTATGGCGCACTTGGGCGCGGAGGGATACCCTGCATTTCTCATGATGACGTCGATCACCGAGATAACCCTCGCGGGTTCCCCCGCGCTGGAGCTTCAGGCAGGGGAACTGACGGCCGTGGTCGTGCCGACGATCGGCATGGTTGTCGCCTCGCTGCGGACCGATTCCGCCGAGCTGCTGGGCCAACGCGGCGGGCTGGCCGCCTATCGCGACAAGGGCTCGAGCTTTGGCGTGCCGCTGCTTTATCCGTGGGCGAATCGCCTGAGCGGCCTGTCGTACACCGCCAGTGGAACGACCGTGCAGCTCGACGCTGCTTCTACCCCGATCAAGCTCGACGGCAACGGACTACCGATCCACGGGCTGCTCACCGCGAGCCGCCTGTGGGAGCTCGGCCACGCGACGGCCGACGAGGGCGGCGCCGAGGTGATGGCCACGCTCGACTTCGGTGAGCATCCGGAACTGCTGGCCGGCTTTCCCTTCCCCCACGCGATCGCCCTCACGCACCGCCTGGACGCCAGCGGCCTGCAGACCACGCTCACGGTGATGCCGACCGGCGACGTCGCCGTGCCGATCGCGTTTGGCTTTCATCCCTACCTCGCGCCGGGCGGCGACCGCACGGCGTGGCTGATCGACCTGCCCGTCACGTCGCATGCGCTGCTGGACGACCGCGGCCTGCCGACCGGTGAGGTCGAGCCTGCACCTCCGGGACCACGGGCGCTGGACACCGCCGCGTATGACGACCTGTATCCGACGCTTGAGGCCGAGCCCGAGTTTGCGGTTGAGAGCGCGGAACGCCGGCTCGAGGTCTCGTTCGGACCGAGCTTCACCTGCGCGCAGGTCTACGCGCCGGCCGCCGCCGACTTCATCTGCTTCGAACCGATGACTGCGCCCACCGATGCGCTCACGACGGGCCACGGTCTGCGTTTCGTCGAACCAGGCGGCTCGTTCACGGCCACCTTCCGTATCGACGTTTTGAGCCTCTAGCCATGCCCGAAGGCGACACCCTCGAGCGGATCGCCCAGCAACTGCAGCCGCTGGTCGGCAGCGTGCCGACGATCACGACACCGCTGGCCCGTCACCAGCCCATGCGGCTGCCCGAGCGCCTCGCCGGCCAGACGCTCACCGCCGTCGAGGCCCGCGGCAAGCATCTGCTGATCCGCTTCGAGTCGGGCCTCGTGATCCACTCGCACCTGCGCATGTCGGGTCGCTGGGATATCGGCCCGACCGGGCGCCCGACCCGACGGCCGCGCTCCACGGCCTGGCTGATCATCGACGACGGCTCGACGGAGGCGATCCTCGTCAACGCCGCGGTGCTCGAGCTGCTGACGCCCGCGGAGCTGTCGCTGCACCCCAGCCTGCGCCGACTCGGCCCTGACGTCCTCGACGAGAACTTCGACGCGGCTGCAGCCGCAACCCGCGCACGCCGCGGCCCGTCGGAGCAGACCGTCGCCGACGTCCTGCTGGACCAACGTGTGCTCGCCGGGGTCGGCAACGTCTGGAAGAGCGAAGTCCTGTTCGATCTTCAGCTCGACCCGCGCACGCTGGCATCGGCCCTCGACGATGCCGAACTCACGGCGCTGCTGGCACGCGCCTCAGAGCTGATGCGCGCTCACATGGCAAGCGGCGCAACGCAACGGCCCGTGCAGATCTACGGCCGCGCCAACCGGGCCTGCCCGGTCTGCGGTACCGCGATTCGCGCCCGCGCGCAGGGCGACGAGGGCCGCCGCACCTTCTGGTGCCCGCAGTGTCAGCCCTCGCGCGACGACGCGTCGCCGAAGAACGACTGAACCCGCTTGGCGGCCTCAGGGTCGCGCTTTGTCGCGTTCGGCTTGGCCTTGGGGGTGCGCGGGCCACCGCGCTCGATCAGCGCCCGGACCCCAGTCGCCGCGTCAACGGCCGTCAGCGCTGCGGTCTCCATTGAGACGAAGTCGCTCACCCAGTCACCGGCCATGAACACACGACCGCCGAGCCCGTGCTCGAGCGTCTCCTGCGCACGCCAGCGGCCGGGCGCGCCGTACGGACCCGCGTGCTCCCAGGGCAGCGTCCACAGCTCCACGATGTGGCGACGCAACTCGGGGAAGAGCCGGTCGAGGCTCGCCAAGTGGTGCTGCTGGATCTCGTCGTTGGTCTTGCCCAGCAGCGCGCGGCCACGATCGGCCCCGGTGTAGACCATCAGCACGCTGCCCTGCTTCGGGGCCCCCGTGCCGTTGAGCGCGTTGGCATGGTTGAAGAACATCGTGAAGCCAAGATCAGGCGTGAGGATCGAGTAGATGTCATCCCACGGCATCGGCTCGGTCTCGTCCGTGCGGATACTCGTGACGATGTGCGGACCGAAGCGGATGCGATCGACGGCCGAGGCGAAGCCGGGCGTCATCGCGTCGGCCATAAACGGTGCAAGGTCGGGCGCCGGCACGGCAACGATTGCGGCCCGTGCACGCACCTCCCCCGCCCCACCGGGCCCCGCGTAGGCCACGGTCACACCGGCACCGTCAAAGGCGAGGTTCGTGGCTCGACTCTGCAGGCGAATGTGGTCGGCGAGGTCGGCACCCAGCGCGTCGGTGAGGAGACCCGAGCCGCCACGCATGTTGCGCCCGAGGTCGCCCGAGTCCCAGACGTGGCCAAACAGTGCCGCCATCGAGCCCTCGGAGATCTGATCGGGCTCGGCGATCGTGCGATTGCAAAGTGCGCGGTAGATCTCAGCGGCCTCAGGGTGCAGCGGACCGAGGAAATCGGCAAACGAGCGGTCGCCGCCGTACTGGAGCAGGCGCATGCGCACGTCGGCCGCGCTCTCACCGGGCCGCGGCACCGCGAGCTTCATGTACTCGTCGCCGATGCGCTTGACCTTCAGACCCGCGCGCGCGAAGGAGACACGGCCGCGCACCGACAGCGGCAGCTTGAACGGCATCAGCTCGGGCCGGATATCGCTGATGAGCTCGCCGCGCAACGCGACGTTGAGCATCGAGCCGGGAATCGGCAGAACGTCGAGGCCGTACTCCGTGACCAGGCGACCGACGGTCGAAGCCGGCGGCGGGAACATGTGCGCGCCGACCGATACCGCGAGATCGCCGCGCCGCTGCGACCAGATGCGGCCGCCCACGCGATCCGACGCCTCGAGCACGAGCGGATCGAGGTCGCGCAGCTGCTTCGCGGCGGTCAGTCCGGCGATGCCGGCCCCGATGATGACGACGTCGCGATCATCCATATGCGGATCGTACCCGCGTGATCCTGGCAGGTCACTCCTGCACGTCGATCGATTGGGGTACGCTCAGGGCATCGTGATGCCGTCGTCGCGCCTGATCACAATGATTGCCGCCCTGCTTGCACTTGGCTTGACGGCAGGCGCTGCCGACGCGCAAAACGATGTCTGCAGCGGAATCGCCGGCTGCACGGTCGCACCAACAACGCCGCTGTCCGTCGTGGTCAATGGACAACCAACAACGTACGACGTCCAGTGTCCGAGCGGGCTCGTTCCGGCGCGCGTCGCTGTGTCCACCCAGCCCGGGTTGCTCACGGCCTCCCTCCCGATACCCTCGCTGACCGACTCGTACGTGCCCGGTGTCGGCGTCACCGTTCCGGCAGCACCAACCGTGGTGACGTCGTCACCGTCCGGAGGCGCCCTCGTGCCCGGCACGAGTGGTGCAGCTCCTACGTTCTACAACGCGTTCGGTCCGGCTTACGCCGGTGAACCGATGCTCAATGCCATGAGCGACAACGTCGCCGTGCAGGGAACGACATCCACCACCGGAGAACAGGGAACCGGCTCATTCGAAATCTCGACGACGGTTGCATTCACAGCAGGCGTACCGGCGAGCGCTCCGACCAGCGCTTCGGGGAACGTGCCGGATCCCGCGTGGAGCCCGTACGCCAGCAGTACGTGGCAAGTCGCCTTCACAGGCGGCTGGAGCTGGTGGAGCCCCGCTTCGATGACACCGTCGGTCGGCTGCGTCCCCGCGCCAGCCGCACGCAAGCGGGCCACGCAGCAGCGCACTACCGGTGATCGCCGCGTCCCCCACGGTACCGCTCGCCACTGGCTGCGCTGTCCCTCAGGAACGGAACGCGTCGGTGACCTCGAGCATGCAGTGTACGTACCGAATCGCTCGCGCCTCACGGTGGCCGAGCGCCGGGCGATCGACTCGCGGCTGGTGCAGACTGCCGGCGGCGGCCAGCACATCGAGACCCGACTGGGTGCCCGTGCGCCCGTCGGGGTGCGCGTGCAGCTGCACGCCGCCTGCCGCGGCTGACGCGACTCCACCGGGCGCGGTAGGGTGCCGACATGCTCCGCGGATTCGTTGAACGCAAGACGCTGTTCGCGTGCATCCTCGCGACGGGCGCGATCTTCATCGACATCTCGGTCGTGAACGTCGTCCTGCCCGACATCCGCAACGACCTCCACACGTCGCTCGCGCAGGAGCAGTGGATCGTCAATGCCTACCTGATCACGATGACCGCGTTCGTGCTGCCCGCCGGCGTGATGGGCGACGTCTGGGGCCACAAGCGGATGCTGCAGATCGGGCTCGTCGCGTTCATCATCGCCACGCTGCTCGTGGGGCTCGCACCGAGCGCCGGCTTCCTGATCGGCGCCCGCGCGCTCCAGGGCCTCGCCGCGGCGCTCCTCACCCCCGCCTCCATCGCGATCCTGCGCACCTCGATCGCCCCCGAGCGTCAGGCGCGCGCGATCGGCCTGTGGGTGACCGGCACGAGTCTGTCGTCGTCGATCGCACCGGCATTTGGCGGACTGATCGGTGGGCTCTTCGGCTGGCGCTGGGCATTCCTCGTGGTGATCCCCGCGCTGATCGTGGCCGTCTGGTTCGCCCGCGGCATCGTGGTCTCCGAGCGCACGAACCGCCGGATCGACCTCGTCGGCGGCGGCATCATCGCAGTCGCGATCGGGCTCCTGACCGCTGGCCTGATCGAGTGGCCGTCGCGCGGCATCCTCGACCCGCTCGTGCTCGGGCTCCTCATCGCCGGCGTCGTCGTGCTGCTGGTGTTCATCCAGCACGAGCGCATGTTCCCCGAGCCGATGATCCCGCCACGCGCCGTGCGCGACCGGCTGATGAACCGCGTGCACGTCTTCACCATTCTTGCGTGGTCGACCCCCTTGACGATGGGCCTGCTGATCTCGATCCGCCTGCAGTCCGCACTCGGCTACGGGCCGATCACCACGGGCTTCCTGCTGCTGCCGATGAGCCTGATGATCATGCTCACGTCGCGGCGCCTGACGGCCTTCGCGGCCGGCGATCACATGCGGCTGATGCTGCGGCTCGGCCCGCTGCTGACGGCGCTGAGCGTCATCCCCGCGTACTTCCTGGCGGACGGCCGCGTCTGGGTGGCGATTCCGTCCGAGATGCTGCTCGGACTCGGGATGGCCTGCATGGCCGGTCCCGTCACCCACGCGGTGCTGCAGCTCGCGCCTGCCGGCGACGAGGGCATGCAGTCGGCGATCAACCTCGCCGCCGCGCGCTTCGGCACGCTGATGTCGATCGCCCTGCTCGGTATCGCCGCGGCGCTTGGCTGGTCGCTGGCCGGTGGCGGTGCCGATCCGGGCAACGCCCTCGAGGGTGCGAGCCACTTCGCCGACGGCGCCTACACCGCCGGTCTCGTCCTGTCGGCGCTGCTCGCGCTCGCAGCAATCCCGTTCGCGTCTGCCGCTAAGCGGGCGTCGGTGTCCGACGCCTGAGCGACACGATCAGATAGACCAGTGCGCCGAGTACGACGGCGCCGAAGACCCAATCGTTGAGGCGCACGCCAAAGAACACCTGCGCGGGATCGATCCGCAGCGTCTCGATCCAGAGCCGACCAGTGCCGTAGAGAAACAGATAGAACGCGAAGATCGTGCCCGGTCGCACCCGATTCCAGAGGCGCGGGATGATGACTGCGAGCAGGACGGCGAAGACGCCGAAGTTCCACAGCGACTCGTAGAGGAACGTCGGCACGAAGGTCGAGACGTCGGCGTAGGCTGCCGGCCGAAACGCCGGGTCAATCTGCACCGCCCACGGCAGCGTCGACGGGCCGCCGAACAGCTCCTGGTTGAAGTAGTTGCCCCAGCGGCCGAGGGCCTGCGCGAGGATCAGCCCGGGTGCGATGCAGTCGGCGACGGTACCGAACGACAGACCGCAGCGCCGTGCCCCAATGTACGCGCCGAGCGCACCGCCGGCGATCACACCGGGCAGGCCGAGCCCGCCCTGCTGGATCTGGATGATCCGCAACGGATCGTCGCTAAACAGGTGCCAATCCGTCGCCACGTGGTACAGCCGCGCGCCGATGATGCCCGCGGGTACGGCCCAGAACGCGATCGTGTAGACGTGCTCCGGATCCAGTCCGCGGCGACGAAACTCGCGCCGTGCCAGCCAGATCGCCAGCGCAATGCCGACGGCAATCAGAAAGCCGTACCAGCGCAGGCCGAACGTGCCGACCTGGAAGATGAACGGGCCGGGCGAGGCGGGTATCGAGGCAAGGAGCATTGGGCGCAGGGTACCCGGTGCTGACGGCTCCGGTGCCCGCCGAGGCGGGCACCGGAGGTCATGCGTCACTCAGCCGCGTCGGGATTACCCATCGCCGCCATGGCCTCTTGCGACTTCGCCGGGCCACGCAGCACTCGGGCCACGACAACGGCGATTGCCGCACCGGCCATCGGGCCGACGAGGTAGATCCACCACGTCGCGAGGTCGCCGAGCGCCACATCCGGGCCGAGCGCACGGGCGGGGTTCATTGCCGCGCCCTCGAACGGACCGCCCATCGAGCCCCAGGCCATGATGTAGCCAGCCACCGCAAACGGGACAAATGGCCCGCTCAGCTTCGGCCCGTTGGCGATCCCGAGCACCATCAAGACGAGCCCGAAGGTGATGAGCGCCTCGAAGGCCACCGCCTGCAGGTCCTTGCCGTCCGGCGGTCGCGTTGCCGCGAGATTGCCCAGCGGCCCGAAGAACCAGCGGGCCAGCAGCGAGCCTGCGATCGCGGCGACGCACTGCACGACCCAGTACGCCACCGCCATCGTCCAGCCCATGTCACCGCGCAGGGCGAACGCAAACGTCATTGCCGGGTTGAAGTGCGCGGAGATGTCGCCGAGGAAGATGATCGCGACCATCAGCCACAGCGCCGAGAACGCCGACAGAATCAGCGCAACCGAATACGGCGAAGGGTCACCGCCGCCGTACTTGACGATCATCGCCGCCCCACCCGAGAGGATGAACGTGAGTCCGAACATCCCGATGAACTCGGCGATCAGCCGCCGCTTGCGGTGCTCGTTCGACGTCCACGACGCGTAGTAGTGCTTCGTGCCGACCTCGGAGATCAGCGCGTCTCGGCCCGTTGGAGCTGCGCTCACGACGACTTCTTGCCCTTCTTGGCCGGCGCCTTCGCGCGCGGCTTGCGGGCCGCCTTAGGCGCCGCACCGTCGGGGTGCGTCATGTTGATCGGCACGACGACGCGGTCGTACAGCTCTTCGGTGACGCCGTTCTTGAGCGCCGCCTCGCGCAGCGTGAGGTTGTTGTCGATCGCGTAGTGCGAAATCACCGACGCCTGGTCGTAGCCGATGATCGGCGACAGCGCCGTGACCATCATCACGGACTTGTCGATGTTCTCCTTGATCTTGGGCTTGTTCAGCTGTGCGCCCTCGATCATGAACTCGCGGAAGTGATCGCACATGTCGGCGAGGATCAGTGCCGAGTGCAGGTAGTTGTTGATCAGGATCGGGCGGAACGCATTCAGCTCGAAGTTGCCCTCAGCGCCACCCATCTGCACGGCGACGTCAGACGACATCACCTGAATGCAGACCATCAGCATCGCCTCGGCCTGCGTCGGGTTGACCTTGCCGGGCATGATCGACGAGCCCGGCTCGTTCGACGGCAGCACGAGCTCCATCAGACCCGTGCGCGGGCCCGAGCCGAGCCAGCGCATGTCGTTGGCGATCTTGAACAGCGTCACCGACGCCGTCTTGAGCCCCGCGTGGGCGCGGACCATGCGGTCGAGTGTGCCCTGCGCCGCGAACTTGTTGTCGGCAGTCTTGAATGGGTAGCCGGTCAGCTTCGCGATCGTCGCCGCGACCTCGTCGCCGAAGCCCACCGGCGAGTTGAGCCCCGTGCCGACCGCGGTGCCGCCCATCGCGAGGCGCAGCAGACCGCTGGTCGCGTGCTCGACCTCGTGGATGGCATCCTCAAGCGCGGCGGCATAGCCCGACCACTCCTGCCCAACTGTCAGCGGCGTGGCGTCCTCGAGGTGCGTGCGGCCGATCTTGACGACCGAGTTCCACTGGCGAGACTTGCGATCAAGTGCCTTCTGCAGGCGCTTCATCGCGGGGATCGTCTTCTCCGTCGCCATCGTGTACGCGGCGATGTGCATGGCGGTCGGGAACGTGTCATTCGACGACTGGCCCATGTTGACGTGGTCGTTCGGGTGGATCGGCTCTTGCGAGCCGAGCTTGCCGCCGACCAGCTGGATGCAGCGGTTCGAGACGACCTCGTTGACGTTCATGTTCGACTGCGTGCCCGAGCCCGTCTGCCAGACGTACAGCGGGAAGTCCTCGTCGAGTTTGCCCGTGATGACCTCGTCGCAGACGCGCTCGATCAGCTTGCCCTTCCACGCCGGCAGGCGACCGTGACGCGTATTGACGATCGCCGCCGCCTTCTTCACGTAGCCGTACGCGTGGTAGACCTCGTGCGGCATGCGGTCGTTGCCGATGTTGAAGTGGATCAGGCTGCGCTGCGTCTGCGCGCCCCAGTAGCGATCCGCGGGGACCATCACGGTGCCGAGGCTGTCGAACTCGCGGCGCTCGCCCCGGGCCTTCAGGCCGATCGGTAGGTTGAGGATCTTCGGTGCGCGTTCGGCCATGGTCGAGAGTCTCCGTTGAGCGTGGACGGTGAGGGTGAGAAGGCGATCGCGAACAGATTCGCAAACTCCTGGAGAACAGCCTACGCCGTTCGGCGTGCACGTGTGTGACGGCGTGGCCTCCGGCGACGCAGACAGAGACGGGGACCCGGAACCCCAGCGGCTAGCCTGCGGTCGGATGGCCAAGGACCGCTACAGCGCTGCCGATATCCGCGTGCTCGAGGGCCTCGAGCCCGTGCGCGTACGGCCGGGCATGTACATCGGCGGCACCAACAGCCGCGCCCTGCACCACCTGATCTGGGAGGTCGTCGACAACGCCGTCGACGAGGCGCTGGCTGGCCGCTGCTCGAACATCGTCGTCCAGATCGACGACGGCGAAGTGATCACGATCACCGACGACGGCCGTGGCATCCCGGTCGATATCCACCCCGAGCAGAAGGTCTCCGCACTCGAGCTCGTCTTCACGAAGCTCCATGCCGGCGGCAAGTTCGGCGATGGTGGCTACAAGGTGTCGGGTGGCCTGCACGGCGTCGGCGCATCCGTGACGAACGCGCTGTCGGAATGGCTCGAAGTCGAGGTGCGGCGCGACAAGCGCCTGTGGAGCCAGCGCTACCAGCGCGGCATTCCCGACGGCCCGGTCAAGGACGTCCGCGCGCTCGAGAAGGGCGAGGGCACCGGCACCACCGTGAAGTTCACGCCCGACCGCACGATCTTCGACAAGAACGCGCACCTCTCGAACACCACGGTGCAGCAGCGCCTGCGCGAGAAGTCGTTCCTCGTCCGCGGCCTGTCGTTCACCCTGCGCACGCCCGACGGCGCGGAGCACACGTACAAGAGCGACAACGGCCTGGCCGACTACGTGCACGAGCTCAACGAGAGCCGCGACGTCGCACACCCCACGATCATCTCGCTGAGCGGCGAGTCGGGCGGGATCCCGATCGAGATCGCCCTGCAGTGGACGATGGGCGCCGACGATCGCGTCTTCTCCTTCTGCAACGTCGTCAACACCGTCGATGGCGGCGCACACGTCTCTGGCCTGCGCCGCGCCCTCACGCGCGTGCTCAACCAGGCCGCCTACGACGCGGGCCGACTGAAGAAGGACAAGGGTGAGTCGCTCGACGCCAAGGACGTCGCCGACGGTCTGACCGCCGCGATCTCCGTGATGCTCGAGGATCCGCAGTTCGAGGGGCAGACGAAGGGGCGCCTCAACAACCAAGAGGCGCAGACCAGCGTGGCCGCGTTCACCGGGCAGGCGCTGGCCGAGTGGCTGGCCGACAAGAAGAACGCCGACGACGCCAAGAAGGTGCTCGACCGTGTCGTGCTGGCGCGCGACGTGCGTCTTGCCAAGGCCAAGATCTCGAAGAAGCTCCGCAACGCGGCGACGTCGATCATGAGCGACTCGAACCTGCCGGGCAAGCTCGCCGACACGATCGACAACCCCTCGATCCCGAACATCGAGCGTGAGATCTTCATCGTCGAGGGCGACTCCGCCGGCGGTAGTGCCAAGCAGGCGCGCGACAACGCGACGCAGGCGATCCTGCCGATCCGCGGCAAGATCCTCAACGTGCTCGGCGCCAAGAACGGCAAGGCCTTCGACAACACCGAGGTCGACTCGATCCTCGTGGCGCTCGGCGGCCGCAAGGACGTGATCGGCTCCACGCTCGTCGCGACGCTCGAGGAAGAGCAGCTGCGCTACGGCAAGGTCGTGATCACCGCCGACGCCGACGCCGACGGCGCGCACATCACCAACCTGCTGATCACGCTGTTCCACGAGCTCTTCCCCGATCTCTTGGCCGGCGGCCGTGTCTTCCTGGCGCGCCCGCCGCTGTTCCGCATCTCCCTCAAGGACGGCTCGGCCGTCTACGTGCACACCGAGGACGAGCTGCGCGACACGCTCGCCAAGACCAAGCGCACCGGCGACCACGTCACGCGCTTCAAGGGCCTCGGCGAGATGAACCCCGACCAGCTGCGCGAGACCGTCTTCGACCCGGCCACCCGCCGCTTGCAGCAGATCTCGATCGAGGACGCCGCCGAGGCCGCCAAGACCGTCGACCTCGTGATGGGCTCGAACCCGGCGCCGCGTCGCGCGTGGCTCGAGGAGTCGGCCGCCGATTCCGAGGTGCTGGTGTGAGTCCCAAGAAGGCCAACCCGGACGACGCGCAGCTCGACCTCTCCGTCGAGGAGATCGACGAGCCGACGGCTGAGCACGACGCGGTCGACGACGCGGTCGTGATCGACGCCGCGGCCACCGAGGTACTGGTCGATGTCGCCGAGGCCGATCCCGAGGACGACGAAGACGGCGACGCCGAGGGCGGCGACGGCGGCGAGGACGACGGCAGCGGCATCGCGCGCCTCGACTGGGAGGGCGACTCGATCGACGCCTCAGACGCGCTGCTCGAGCGCGCGCTCTCGTACGGCATGTACGTGAACCTCGGGCGCGCCTTGCCCGACGTGCGCGACGGCCTCAAGCCCGTGCAGCGCCGCATCATCCACGCGATGGACGAGCTCGGCGGCCGCGCGGGGCGCCCGTACCAGAAGTCCGCGTTGACGGTCGGCCACGTGATCGGCAACTACCACCCGCACGGCGACTCCGCGGTCTACGACGCGATGGTGCGCATGGCGCAGGGCTTCGTGCTCAACGTGCCGCTCGTCGACGGCCAGGGCAACTTGGGCAGCGTCGGCCCGAAGGAGTACTCGGACCCGCCGGCCGCCTACCGCTACACCGAGGCCCGCCTCTCCCCCGCCGCCACGGCCTGGCTCAGCGACCTGCGCCCCGAGATCGTGCGCGAGTACCAGCCGAACTTCACGGAGAAGAAGCAGGAGCCCTGGGTTCTGCCCGTCACGTTCCCGAACTTGCTCGTCAACGGCTCGCGCGGCATCGGCTGGTCGATGGCGTGCGAGGTGCCGCCGCACAACCTCGCCGAGGCGTGCGCCGCCGCGATCATGCTGGCCGAGAATCCCGATGCGTCGCTCGAGGACCTGATGGGCGTCATGCCCGGCCCCGACTTCCCCACCGGCGGCATCCTCGTCGACCCCGAGGGTCTCGCCGAGGCGTACGCCAAGGGCCAGGGCACCGTCCGGCTGCAGGCGCGCTTCCACACCGAGCAGTTGTCGGGTGGCGTGCAGGCGCTCGTCATCACCGAGCTGCCTTACGGCGTCTCGCCCGACCAGATCGTGGCCGAGGTCGTCAAGGCGGCCCGCGCCGAGAAGATCCGCGACGTCACGGAGATGCCGAAGAACCTGACGGACCGCACGGGCACACGCGTGCAGGTGCGCTGCAAGCGCGGCGGCTCGCTCGACCGGCTGATCAGCGACCTCTTCCGCACCACCTCGCTGCGCGTGACGGTCGGTATCAACATGACCGTCCTCGTCGAGGGCACGCCGCGGCAGATCGGCCTGCGCGAGGCACTCGACCGCTTCGTCGACTTCCGCTTCACGATCGTCACCAACCGCCTCGAGTACGAGCGCGACGAGCTGCTGCGCGAACTGCACCGCCTGATCGCGCTACTTGCCGCACTCGATGCGATCGACGCCGTCATCAAGATCGTGCGCGGCTCCGAGGACGACGACGACGCCAAGGCGCAGCTGATCGCCAAGCTCAAGGTCACGCCGCACGGTGCCACGAAGGCCGTGCCGATCGACGACGAGCAGGCGCAGTGGATCATCGACATGCCGATCAAGCGCCTGGCACGCCTCAACCGCCTCAAGCTCGAGGAGGAGCGCAAGCAGAAGGGCGACCGCGTCGACGAGATCGGCCGCATCCTCGACTCGCACGCCGCGCTCAAGAAGATCGTCGTCGGGGAGCTGAAGGAGGCGATGGCGCTATCCGGCCCGCGCCGCACCGTGCTCGGCGGCGAGGGCTCCACGATCGCGGCCGCCCCGGTGCAGGGCAAGGGCGCCTCGGCCAAGTCGGTCGCCGTGCTGAGCGGCCCCAGCACCGAGATCTGGCTCGGCGCCACGAAGAACGGCCTGTTCGTCGCGCAATCGCGCGCCTCGGCGCCGACCGCCTACCCCGTTGACGTCCAGCCGGGCGACCGGCCGTTGCAGCTGATCCACTCCGACACGGACCAGGAACTGCTGTGCTTCACGACCGACGCCGAGGTGGCGCGCGTGCGGCTCAACGAGCTGCCGTTGTCGTCGCGCGCCGTGCGCGGCCAGAAGCCGATCCAGATGTCGCGCGGCCAGGAACTGGTGGCGCTCGCCACCGCCGACGCGCCGTTCCTCCTGCTCGTCACCGAGCAGGGCGAGGTCAAGCGCTGCACGCCCGATTCGCTGCCCGGCATGCACGCCACGCTGGGCGCGGCGATGGCTCTGCCCGACGGCGACCGCCTCGTCGCGGTCGTACCGCACGATGAGGGCGACGACCTGCTCCTCGCCACCGCCGACGGCAAGGTGCTGCGCACGGCCGCCAAGCCGCTGCGCGCTGTCAAGAGCGCCTCTGCTGGCGGCGTCGCGGGCATGAAGCTCGCACCGGGCGATCGCATCGTCTCGGCCTGCGCCGTCACACCGGGCGACCTCCACGTGGCGCACGAGAGCGGCTTCGGCAAGCGCGTGTCGATTGCCGACATCCCCTCGAAGGGCCGTGGGGGCGGCGGTGTCGCCCTCGCTGCCCCCGACAAACCGACCAAGGAGCCCGCTGGTCCCATCGCCGCGATCCGCTGCGCCGAAGGCGAGCCCCAGGCAATCCTGATGTCGGGTCAGATCAGCAAGGTGCCGGCCTCGGAGGCCGTCAACCGCGCCACGGTCTCGCGCCCGCTCGTCGACGTGGTCGTCGGCGACGAGGTCGTCGGGCTCTCCTAGCCAGCGCGTCTACGGCAGGTACTGCACGAGCGCCTGGCAGGCCGATGGCAGTGCCGTCGCCTTCGCCGCGGTCTGCAGCGTCGCCGTACCGGCGGCCTTGACGGGCTTCACCTTGACCGGCTTCGACTTGTTCGACGGCTTCTTGGTCGGCTTCTTCGGGGGCTTGGGGAAGACGTAGCCCATCGGCTTGCCCGTGACGACGCCGGCCAGGGTACGCGCCGTGCCCGTACCGCCCGCGAGCGTCAGCGTGCTGCTGCCGAAGGTGCCACTGATCGTGCCGCACGCGAGCGTGCCCGACGCGCCGCGCAACAGCACCGTGCCGGTGCCGAGCAGGAGCGTCGACGCACCCGTTTTGGTGCCGGGCGACATGCTGATCGAGCGCATCACGTACGTGCCCTTGGCGAGATCGCCCACACCGGCCGGCCGCTTGATGCCCTTGCTCGCCTTCGGCGTGGCCCACGAGAACGTGCCGCTTGCCGTAGCACCTCCGATGGCGCCCAGCTTGTCGACGGTGCCCTCGGTGATCGTCTTCGTCGAGACGAAGCGCAGCGACGACGGCGCGATGAATGCGGTCGTGGCGCGTCCGCCACGCCGCGCAGAGACGCTGCCGTCGGCCGCCACGCTGTAGAGCGCCGTCAGCGTCTGTCGGTACTCGGGATCGGCGGTCGGATTGGTCAATGCTGCGCAGTCCTGATCCGTGTACACCGACCCCGTGAACAGCACCACGCTGATGCGATGGAGTCCTGGAGTGAGTGCGGTCAACTGCACCGTCCCGTACGGACCACCCGTCCCGCCCGCGCCGTTATCGGGGGTACTCACGTCCGCGTACTTCGAGTACCGAGAGCCCCCGCTGAAATCGATGCACGCATGATCGACCCACCAACCCGTACGCACCGGTGCGTAAATCGCGGCGCTCGTGCCGCTGGGAAATGAGATGTAGCCGTTCTGCAAGGACGCGGAGGCGATCGTGGAGGAGGCTGAGGTCGACGCGCCAGTGCTGTCGGTGACCGTCACTGTGCACGTGCCACTGAACCCACTGGGCACCCGCGCGAGCCCCGTGGTCAGCCCAGACGTGTCATTGCACCCAGTGCTCCAGGCGTACGCAAGGGTGCCTGTCCCGGTCGACTGTCGGGCATCAAGCACGGTTCCCGCCGCCACGTGCGCGGCATCGGTGCCCGCAGGCGACTGCCGCGCGAAGAGGACGGCGGCGAGCGGCGTCGTGGTCGTGCTGCCCGACGCAGCCGACGCGGATGCCGGAATCACGATCGGTGCCGACCACGTGTCGTCCCGATCCGGCCACAGCGGCACCGAGTCAAGCGCCACGACGTGCACGCGGAGCGTGCCCCCACCAGCACGCGTCGGGATCTTCAGAACTCGCTGCACCGACATGAGGCACTGCGGCAGACCCGCCGAAGCCCACCCTTGATGCTCGGTGGCCTCGTCGCTCCACTGGTAGTTGATCGACGAGATGCAGAAGCCCAGGCCCGTGCCCGAGCTCGCCGTCACGTTGACGCTGTACGTGCTGCTGGTACTGGCGGTCGCGTCGTAGCTCGCAGTGAGCTGCGTCGTCCCGGTGAAGAAGTTCGAGCAGCCGGAAAGCACAATGCTCGAACTCGCGAGGAGCACCACAGCGAGCACGGGCAGCAGACGTCGGCGTTGCACCGCCACATCGTCACCAATTGCAAAGCGAGCGTCAACGCGCGGTGGTGACATGTCGGGGTACCCCTACGTGCCACGCAGGCCCACCCTCACTCCTCGGATCGGCCGGCCCTACTGCGGCAGGTACTGCACGAGCGCCTTGCACGACGCCGGTAACCCGGCCGGCTTCGCCGCCGTCTGCAAGCTCGCCGTGCCCGTCGCCTTCACGGGCTTCACCTTGACCAGCTTCGGCTTCTTCGCAGGCTTCGCGGCACGATCCGCGGGCTGATCACCCGTCAGCCAGTCAAGCGCCGTTGCGAGCATCCCCGATATGCCACCTGACCGCGCCGAAGCAGCTGTCGGAAACACGTACGTCACCTGCTTGCCCGTGACATTGCCCGCCAGCGTCCGTGCACTTCGCGTGCCACCCGACAGCGAGAGTGCGCTGCTGTCGAAGCCACCGGCCAGCGTGCCGCACGCGAGCGTGCCATCGGTGCCGCGCAACAGGACCGTACCGGTACCCAGCAACGTCGATGCCTTCCCCACCGAGGGTCCCTGCACCATGTCGATCGACCGCATCACGAAGGTGCCCTTCCCCAGTTGCGCGGCACCCGCCGGGCGCTTCACCCCTTTCGCCGACGCCGGCGTCGACCAGGTGAACGTCCCGCTCATCGTCGCGTCCTTCACGGCGAGCGTGGCGCGATCGACGGTACCCTCACTGATCGTCTTCGTCGAGGTGAAGCGCAAAGACGACGGAGCGACGAAGGTCTGCGAACGCTCATGCCGACGCGCAGTCGCGATCCTGCCGAGCGCGTCGACGGTGTACAGGTCCGAGATCGTCTGCATCGGCACAGCGCCTGCGGGCACGGGCACTGCGCAGTCGGGGTTGACGTCCCCGGCCCAGAGCGTCGCGCTGATGCGATGCGTACCGGGCTCCGTCACCGTCAGCGGCACCGCATCCGTCAGCCCGCTGAGCACGACCTTGCTCGCGAAGAGTCCGCTGTTCGTCAGATCGACGCAAGCGTGGGTCGCATTCGCACCGCCTTCGTGTGAGCCTGTGATGACGGCCGCTGCGGGTGAGTCGACGAAGGCAAAGGAGCCGCTACCCAGCAGAAGGTTCCTCGTCACCTGCAGCGTGGCCGTCGCGGTCTTCCCCGTCGCTCCGTCCGTTACGGTGACCGTGCAGGGTCCCTCGTACCGGCCGGATATGCTCGCCGTGCCGACCGGAGCATTGACGAACCGCCCGCCGTTCAGGTAGGTCGTTCCAGCGCAGTCCGACGGCGACCACGCGTAGGACAGCGACCCGCGGCCGACGGACAGGCGAGCGTCAAGCAGCGTTCCCTCTTCGCCGGTGGGCGCGGCATGTGCGAACAGCGACGCGACGGGCGCAGCCGGAGCGACGAAGGCGGGTACGTCAACCGACATCCATGCAAGATACGTCGTGCCCGAGATTTCGTCGCTGGTCGTCTCGGCAAGCCGAATCCACAGGGTCCCGCCGCCCGCGTGCGTCGGTACGACCAGCGATGTCGTGAGCGCCGCGATGCAGTCGACGTTGCTCCAGGCGGTGACGAACTGCCCCGCCTCATAGAACGTGGCAGGCTCCGACCACTGGTAGGCGACTTGATTGATGCAGCGGGTATCGGGATGCACACCCGCGAGGTTCACGGTGAACGTGGTGCCATCGGCCGAGTAGGACGTGAACGACGCGGTCCCCTGTGCCGTCTTTCTCTCCGTGCCGCAGCCGACCAGCGCCCAGGTGGCGACGAGGAGGCAGAGCGCAACGAGCGACAGACGAAGACTTCGACGCACGGTGAGTGAACATTCGCATAATCAACGGTAGGCCGCAACACCAGCTGTGATGCCGGACACCGTGCCCAGCAGTGCCTGCCTCAGCGCAGGGCTGCTGCCCCGAGACCGCCGCACGCAACACGCGCCGCGCCTCAAACGGGTGTCCGCGCCCGCAGTCCTCCCGCTAGCGCATTACTGCGGCAAATACTGGACGAGTGCCTGGCAGGTAGCCGGCAGGCCAGCCGCCCTCGCCGCCGTCTGCAGGCTCGCCGTGCCCGACCCCTTGACGGGCCGCACCTTCGGCAACTTCGGCTTCTTCGCCGGCTTGCTGGCGCGCTCCGCGGGCTGATCACCCGCGACCCACCCGAGCGCCGTCGCGAGCATGCCCAGAGCACCTCCCGACCGCGCTGCCACCGACGCCGGCGTCGGCCAGACGTACGTGACCCGCTCGCCTGTCAACACGCCCGCGAGCGTCCGGGCGCTTCGTGTGCCGCCTGCCAACGTGATCGCGCTGCTATCGAAGCCACCCGCGAGCGTCCCGCACGCCAGCGTGCCGTCCGTCCCACGCAACAGCATCGTGCCCGTCCCCAGCATGGTCGTGGCCTTTCCCACCAAAGGCCCCTGCAGCATGTCGACCGACCGCATCACGTAGACGCCCTTTGCCAGCTTCGCCGCGCCGACCGGGCGCTTCACACCCTTTGACGACTTCGGCGTCGCCCACGAGAACGAGCCGACCATCGTCGCGCCGCTGATCACGCCTGACTGCGGGTCAAACGTCCCCGCGGCAAGCGTCTTCGACGGCACGAACCGCATCGACGAGGGAGCAACAAACGACGACGACCGCACGCCACGCCGCGCCGCGCTCGCCGCGCCCGCGCTATCCACGGTGTAAAGAGCCGAGATCGTCTGGACGGCGCCCGTCGTCGACGTGATTGCGCAGGTCGCGTTGTCACCCCCGCTCCACAGCGTGGCGGCGATCTTGTGCAGTCCCGGAGACAGACGTGTCAGCGCGACCGTGCCCGTCGAGGGGTTTGCACCGGCAAGCGCGACAGGGGTCGAGTAGGAGCCGGTTCCCGTCAGATCCACACACGCAGTCCTGGCCTCACCCGGAAGACCGTAGTACGACCCCGAGATCGTCGCCGACGTCGAGTTGTTGAACGTGAAGAAACCATTTCGGAGCCCGCGAGTACTGACCACAGAGACCTTCGCCGACGCTGATGCACCGCCGGTTGCGTTCGTCACCGTGACGGTGCACTCGCCGCTGTAGTTGGGCGCGACACCCGCCGTTCCCGCAGGCGCCGCGACACTCCCACTACCACTCTCGTACGACGTGCCCGCGCACTCCGTCGGCGACCACGCATAGCTCAACGCACCCGTCCCCGTCGACAACCGCGCATCCAGTAGCCTCGGCCCCGCATCACCCGCTGGCGAAGCATGCGCAAAGACGACCACTGTCGGAGGAGCCGGAGCAGGAGCAGGAGCAGTGTAGGCAGGGACATCGACCTGCCTCCAAGCGACGGTGCTGTAGCCGTCGTAGTGGTAGGCAAGACGGACCTTAAGTCCGCCACCAACCGAGCGGGTCGGAATGCTCAGCGTCCCCGTGGCGAATCTTGACGATTTCGCCGAGGCGCACTTCTCTGCCGTGAGGAGTGAGGAGATCTGATTCTCCGACAGCTTTTCACCCGGGGAATCCCACATGTACCTCACATCGTCGACGCACTTCCCCCTTGGAGACGCACCCACCAACTGCACGGTGAATTTCTTGCCATCCTCGATGTATGCGCCAAACGTGATTTGTCCAACAGCCGAGACCTCAGAGGTGTTGTTTTCGTCCCCATCGCACCCGGCCAGCACGCCCACAACAGCGAGCAGACCGGCAGCAACCAGAAGCGGGCGCAAGCGACGTCGCATGACCAAAGGCTCGCACAACGAACAGCGAGTAGCAACACCCGCTGCGGGGCTTGACACGTTGCTGAGCGTCTACCTCAACGCTAGACGGGCAGCCAGAGCGCGTCGTGGCCGATAGCCACGCGCTGCGCCTTGCCGTTGGCGGCCAGCGAGATCAGGTCCCACTCCGTCGCCGCGAGATCCGGATCATCGTTGCGTTCGCACTTGAGCAGCGCGACCTCGTACGTCGTGAGACCACGCGGGAAGGCGGGCAGCGTCTCCTCCGGGCCGGCCGGGCCGCGCTGCGGCAGGGACGGCTCGAGGTTGGCGATGCAGACGTCGTAGGCGGCCAGCGGCTGCCAGCCGGCGGCCACCAGCATCTCGCCATCACGGGTGAAGGTGAGGCTCGGCGCCGTGTAGCGCTCCTCGCCGTCGGTCGTGGCCGTCTTGCCCTGCGCCGTGGCGGGCGGCAGGATCGTGCGCGACTCGCGCTTGTCGGCGAGGTAGGCCTCCTCGACCGCGGGGTCGTCGAGGCCCGCGAGCACGGCGTCGGCGTCAATCCCGGGCACGCTGCGGACGATCGGCTCGAGCACGTCGAGCGAGTCGTGCGGGCGCGGGTCGGTGAACCACGAGAAGCGCATCGCGCGCATCACGGCGTCGCCGGCGTCGTGGCCCTGACGGCGCGCGCTGACGATCAGGCGGCACGCGAGGCCCGTCGCGGCAGGGCGCTCGCGCGGCGCGGTCGCGAACGGCATGCCGAAGCGATCGCGGAACTCGATGTGCCACTGCGTCATCTTCTCGCCCGTGTAGCCGGCGTCGATGTAGCGCTGGGGATCCTCGGCGAGGCCGATCATGCAGGTGCGCCAGTTGAGGCCGTCGCCATAGCGCCACTCGAGCGCACGGATGAAGGGCTCGGCGGAGTAGGCCCACGGGCAGCCCGGATCGGTGTAGTGGACGACGTCGATGCTCATGCCGGCAGCGTAGCGGCGGCATGAGCATCGACGTCGTGGGCGATGCTGATCCGGATGTCCCAAAGGGGTCAGACCCTTTCGGGACATCCAGCGACTGCCGTTGCCCCCCACCCCACGCGATGTCCCGAAAGGGTCTGACCCCTTTGGGACATCCGGCGACTGCCGTTGCCCCTCCACCCCACGCGATGCGCCAAAAGGGTCTGACCCCTTTGGAGCATCCGCCGACGCGGGCGGTCATGCCTGCCATCCTGTCCGCCGTGACGACGCGCGTACCCGACCGACGCATCTTCGCGCTCGCGATTCCCGCCCTTGGGTCGCTGGCCGCCGAGCCGCTCTACCTGCTCGTCGACACGGCCGTCGTCGGCCACCTCGGCAAGGAGTCACTCGCCGGGCTCGCAGTTGGCGCCGCACTGCTCGGCAACGCCGTCTGGCTGATGAACTTTCTCGCGTACGGCACCACCAGCCGCGCCTCGCGCCTGTTCGGCGCCGGGCGGCGCAAGGAGGCCGTCGAGCGCGGCGTGCAGGCAACCTGGCTCGGCGCGATCGTCGGCGTGCTGCTGCTGATCGTGTTGCAGGTCTTTGCCGATCCGATCACGCACCTGATCGCCGGCAACCACCCCGAGACGCAGGCCGCAGCCCTCAGCTGGCTGCGCATCGCGCTGTTCGGCATCCCGTTCGTCACCGTCGTGCTCGCCGGCTGTGGCTGGCTCCGCGGCGTGCAGGACCTCCGCAAGCCGCTCGTGTACCTGATCACCTCGAACATCGTCAGCGCGGCGCTCGCGCCGCTACTGGTCTACGGCCTCGACCTGGGACTCGACGGCTCGGCGTACGCCAACGTCGTCGGGCAGATCGTGGCGGCCGTGCTGTTTCTCCAGGCGCTGGTGCGCGAGCACGTCTCGCTGCGGCCGTACCGCCAGGGCCTGATCGAGCAGCTCGGCGCGGCGCGCGACCTCGGCATCCGCACGATCGCGCTCGAGGGCACGTTCCTGAGCGCCACCGCCGTCGCCTCGCGCCTCGGTCCCGAGCAGGTGGCCGCGCATCTGATCGCGATCCAGCTCTGGTACTTCCTCGCCCTCACGCTCGACGCCTTCGCGATCGCCGCGCAGGCGCTGGTCGGCGAGCTGCTCGGCGCCGGCGACGTGGCGGCGGCCCGCGCCACTGCGCGCCGCCTCTGCGAGTTGGGAGCGATCGTCGGCACCGTCTTCGGCGCGATCATCCTGGCCGGCTGGCGCATCATCCCCCGCCTCTTCACCAACGACGATGACGTCGTCCAGGCCACCGGCGCAGCGTGGATCTGGTTCGGCGGCATGCAGCCCTTCGCCGGAGTGGTCTTCGCCATCGACGGCATCCTCGTCGGCGCGGGCGACACGGCCTTTATGCGCAACTTCACCCTCGTGGCCGTGCTGGGCGGGTACCTTCCCTGCATGCTCGGCACGATCTACCTCGGCTGGGGCCTGACCGGCCTCTGGGTGGGCATCACGCTCTTCATCCTGATTCGGTTCGTACTCGGCGGCGCGAGGACACTCCGCGGCAGTTGGGCGATTGGCGGCGCCACGACATGACCCCGTCGTTCGGGGAAGCGCTGCGGGTCTGGCTGCGGCTCGGCTGCATCTCGTTTGGTGGCCCGATCGCGCAGATCGATCTGATGCACCGCGAGGTCGTGGAGCGCCGCCAGTGGATCGACGAGCGCTCGTTCCTCCACGCGCTGCGCCTCTGCACCGCGCTCCCCGGCCCTGAGGCACAGCAACTCGCGTGCTACCTCGGCTACCGCCTGCACGGCGTGCGCGGCGCGATCGCCAGCGGCGGGTTGTTCATCCTCCCCTCCCTCGTGCTGATCATCGCGCTGTCGTGGATCTACATGGCGTTCGGCGAGACCGGTGTCGTGACCGGCATCGTGCGGGCGCTCGGCGGCGCCGTCGTGGCACTGGTCGTCGCAGCGGGCATCCGGATGGGCCGCAAGGTCGTGAAGACCCGCTGGACACTCGCCATCGCGGTGATCGCCGGCGTCTCTATGCTGCTCGGCGCGCTGTTTCCCATCCTCGTCGTGCTCGGCGCAGCGGCGGGTTTTCTAATCGGGCGCTTTCGCCCCACCGCACTCGTGCCGCTTGAGGACCAGGAGGATCCGGGCGAGCCACCCCACCCGGTCGATCGCCCCGCACTGATTCGCCGCGCGATCATCGGCACCGCCATCTGGCTGGGCGCCATCATCGCGCTGCTCGCCGTCGGCGGTGTGATCGCCGAGCTGACGGGGTTCTTCACGATCGTCGCGCTCGTCACCTTCGGCGGCGCCTACGCCGTCTTGCCGTTCGTCGCAGCTGCGGCGGTCGGGCGCTTTGGGTGGCTCACACCCGAGCAGATGATCGCCGGCCTCGCGCTCGGCGAGACGACTCCGGGTCCACTGATCATGGTCAACTCGTTCGTCGGGTTCGTGGCGGGCTGGACCACCCTCGGCGGCGCGGCCGGCGGCATCGCCGGTGCGCTCGTCGCCACCTTCGCCACCTTCGCGCCGTCGTTTTTGATGATCTCGGTCGGCGCACCGCTGATCGAGCACGTCCCGCGGCGCGGCCCCGTTGCCGACGCACTCGCGGCGCTGCAAGGCGTGGTGGCAGGCGCGATCGCCGTGCTCGTGGTCTACCTGGCGGACCACGCAATCCTGCGTGATGGCGGCATCGACCTCCTCGCCGCCGCGGTCGCGATCGTGGTGTTCGTGCTGCACCGCCGCGGCGTCCCGGTGCCCGTCCTCGTGGTGGCGGCCGCTGCGATTGGCGCGATCGTCGGGCTGATCGGGCCCTCGTTCGGTCTCCTCACCTGACCTTCACCCCGTGGCATGATGCCGGGATGACGCGCACCGATCCTCTCAACGCGCGCCGTCCGCTTCCGGGCGTCGACGGCGTCGAGTACTTCGCCCTGGCCGCCTGCGACGAGGCTGGCATCGACACCTCGAAGCTGCCGTACACGGTGCGGGTGCTGCTCGAGATGCAGCTGCGCCACTCGACCGGACCGCACGTCTCCGAGGCCGACATCCGCGCACTCGCGGCCTGGCCCGCCCCCGCGCCGGAGGGCACCTCCGTGCCGTTCATCCCGTCGCGCGTGATCCTGCAGGACTTCACCGGCATTCCGACGATCGCCGACCTCGCCGCCATGCGCGATGCGCACGCCAAGCTCGGTGGCGATCCGGGCGCGATCGATCCGCTCGTGCCTGTCGATCTCGTGATCGACCACTCGGTGCAGGTCGATACCTTCGGCACCAAGTACGCCTTCGAGAAGAACGTCGAACGCGAGTACGAGCGGAACGGCGAGCGCTACCGCTTCTTCCGCTGGGGCCAGGGCGCCTTCGGCCGGCTGCGCGTCGTGCCGCCGGGCATGGGCATCGTCCACCAGGTCAACGTCGAGAACCTCGCCAGCGTCGTCGACGTGCGCGAGGTCGATGGTGGCCAGGTGGCACTGCCCGACACGCTCGTCGGCACCGACTCGCACACGACGATGGTCAACGCCCTGGGCGTGCTCGGCTGGGGCGTCGGCGGCATCGAGGCCGAGGCCGCGATGCTCGGCCAGCCGCTCGCGATGAGCGAGCCGATCGTGATCGGCTTCGAGTTCCGCGGCACGCTCAACCCGGGCGTCACCGCCACCGACCTCGTCCTGACCGTCACCGAGCGCCTGCGCCAGTACGGCGTCGTCGGCCGCTACGTGGAGTTCTGCGGCGATGGCCTGAGCGCCCTGTCGATTCCGGACCGCTCGACCCTGTCGAACATGGCGCCCGAGTTCGGCGCCACGGCCGCGACCTTCCCGGTCGATGCCGAGACGATTCGTTTCCTCAACTCGACGGGTCGTGAGGCCCAGGCCGCCGTGGCCGAGGCGTACTGCCGCGCGCAGGGCATGTTCCGCGAGGACGGCCAGCCGCTCGCCGCGTACTCCGACGTCCTCGTGCTCGACCTGCACGAGGTTGTCCCGAGCCTCGCCGGGCCGAGCCGTCCGCAGGACCGCGTGGATCTCGGCGGCGTCCGCGAGAGCTTCCAGCAGGCCTTCCCGCGCGAGTCGTCGCCCGTTCGCATCCCCGTCCAGGCGCTGGTTCCGGCCGAGGCCGCAGGCGCTACGACGACGGCCGAGGACTGCACCGTCAACCACGGCAGCGTCGTGATCGCCGCGATCACCTCGTGCACCAACACGTCGAACCCGTCGGTGATGATCGCTGCCGGCCTGCTCGCGCGTAACGCACGCGCCATGGGCCTCGAGACGAAGCCGTGGGTCAAGACCAGCCTCGCGCCGGGCTCCCGTGTCGTCACCGACTACCTCGACAAGGCGGGCCTGACCGGTCCGCTCAACGAGCTGCGCTTCAACCTCGTGGGCTACGGCTGCACGACGTGCATCGGCAACTCGGGCCCGCTGCCCGAGGCGCTCGACGCCGCGATCTCCGAGCACGAGCTCGCCGTCGGCGCCGTGCTCTCCGGCAACCGCAACTTCGAGGGCCGCGTGCACCCGAAGGTTCGCGCCGCGTACCTCGCCTCGCCCCCGCTCGTCGTCGCGTACGCGCTCGCCGGCACGCTCGACATCGACCTCACGTCGGAGCCGATCGGCACTGACAGCGATGGTAACGACGTGATGCTCGCCGACATCTGGCCGTCGATGGAGGAGATCAAGGAGGTCATCGCCGCGTCGCTGACCGAGGATCTGTACGAGAAGGAGTACGGCGCGATCTGGGACGGCGACGAGCACTGGCGTGCACTCGTGGCCCCGACCGGCCAGACGATGGACTGGGATGCCGACTCGACGTACGTGCGCCAGCCGCCGTTCTTCTCTGGCATGGCCGCAGAGCCACGCGACCTCACGGACATCAGCGGCATGCGCGCGCTGGCCGTGCTCGGCGACTCGATCACGACCGACCACATCTCCCCCGCCGGCGTGATCCAGCCCGACGGCCCCGCCGGCCGCTGGCTGCTGGAGCACGGTGTCGTGCAGCGCGACTTCAACTCCTACGGCGCGCGTCGCGGCAATCACGAGGTGATGGTGCGCGGCACGTTCGCGAACATCCGCCTGCGCAACGAGCTCGTGCCCGGCACGGAGGGCGGCCTGACCGCGTACCAGCCGTCGGGCGAGATCATGTCGATCTACGACGCGTCCGAGCGCTACCAGGCCGAGGGCGTGCCGCTGATCATCGTCGCGGGCCGCGAGTACGGCTCGGGCTCCTCGCGCGACTGGGCCGCCAAGGGCACGCTGCTCCTCGGCGTCAAGGTCGTCATCGCCGAGTCGTACGAGCGCATCCATCGCTCGAATCTCGTCGGCATGGGCGTTCTCCCGCTGCAGTTCCCCGAGGGCATCAACCGCGGGACCCTGAAGCTCGACGGCACCGAGACGATCAGCGTCTCCGGGTTGCCGACGATCGAGGCGCGCGGCACGATCACGGTGACGATCACGCGGGCCGATGGTTCGACCGAGTCGTTCGATGCGCTCGCGCGTGTCGACACGCCGGTCGAGATCGAGTACCTGCGCCACGGGGGCATCCTCCCCATGGTGTTGCGCCAGATGAGCTGAGGGGCAGAGCCTCTCAGCTCATCTGGCACGGCGCCTTCGGCGGTCAGTTTGGGCCCGGGCGTGAAATGAACGTGCAGCCCGGAACCTGAACGGGTCGCGGGTAGCGGTCATAGCGGGCCCGGGCCCAAACTGACCGCCGGATACCCGGTGGGCTCCCCATGAAAGCAACGTCGCATTGCGACAGAACCTAGAGCTCGAGCAGCCGCTCGAGTACCTGTGCAACCCCGTCGTCCGCATTGGACGCCGTGATCTCGTCTGCCGCGGCGAGCACGTCGGCGTGCGCGTTGGCAACCGCGACGCCGTGCCCGGCGATGCGGATCATCGGGAGATCGTTGGGCATGTCGCCGAACGCGATCACGTCCTCGAGGCTGATGCCGTGTCGCTCACACGCCACACGCAGACCACGGGCCTTGTCGACCCCGGCGGCAGAGAGTTCAACGATGCCGTAGCCCGAGTGCGTGACGTTGGCGCGCTCGCCGACGATGTGCTGGACGACCCGGACCAGTTCCTCATGCTCGAGGTCGTCATCGCGCACGATCAGCTTCGTCGTCTCGTTGTCGCGCACCATCTCGAGCACGTCGCCGAGGAGCGTGTCGTCGGGAATCGGCCAGCGCGATGGATAGTCGGTGTCACGGCCGAACTGGAAGGTCATCTCGCAGGCGAAGCGACAGCCCGGCGCGTCTTGACGCAGATGCTCGACCAGTTCGACGGCCAGCGCACTCGGCAGCGGCGCGTGGTCGATCACGACGTGTTCGTCAACGTCGTACAGCAGGGCACCGTTCGCGCAGACCACAATGGAGTGCGCACCCGTCGCGTCGGGCAGGTCGCGTACCCACCGCGGTGGACGCCCCGTGACGAGCACGACGTCAATGCCGCGCGCGATCACCGCGTCGAGCGCGCGTCGCGTACGAACGCTCACCTCGCCCTCGGGGTCGAGCAGCGTGCCGTCGAGATCCGAGGCAACCAGGCGTGGGAGACCGGTCAGCATGCGCCGGCACCTGCTAACGGAAATCTGTCATATCGCGTGTCGTTCATCCACCGCACAAACATGTCACGAAGAGGTGGGTGCACGCCCTGAACCGCTCTCTCCGCTGCGGCTCTCCCGCAGATACCATCCCCTCCTCCCGTACGACGCCGAGACCCGCGCACGCGGGTCTCGCGCGTTTCCGGGCTCATCCGAGGAGGAAGCCGAGGAAGATGGTGTTCGCCACGAGCAGGACGCCGACGATGACGGTGAAGCGCGTGAGGTTGCGCTCCATCACCTGCGTCGCGCCGAACTGGCCCTGACCAATGCCGAAGGCACCCGAGAGGCCGGTGTCCTTGCCCGAGTGGGCGAGCACCAGCACGATCACGAGGACGCCCAGAATCACCTGGAGTGCGACGAAGATGCCTTCGATCATGCGCGGAGTGTACCCGTGCCGCCTAGATCAGCGCGACGGTGCCTGCCGGACCGTCGACGAGGCGCCCGATCACGGGCCCGGGCAGAGCCGCTGGATCGGTGCCGGCAGGGACCGCGGCGAGCAGCCCGCCGGACGTCTGCGCGTCACAGGCCAGTGTCACGAGCGCGTCGATGGCACTGTCAGCCGCGGTCATGTACGCCGCGGCAGCTGCGCGATTGCGACGCGAGCCACCGGGGATCACATCGGCATCCACCAGCTCGCGCACGCCTGGGATCAGCGGCAGCGCGGCCAGGTCGAGCTCCGCGGCACAGCCCGATTCACGCACGAGGTTGTGCAGGTGACCAACGAGACCGAAACCGGTGACATCGACGACGGCCGTCGGGCCGACCAGCCGTAATGCATCGGCCGCAGCCGCATTCGTGGTCGCCATCACCTCGACGCCGGCTGCCAGCACGTGCGCCGGCGCAGCATCCTTGCGCATCGCATTCGCGACGATGCCGCTACCGAGCGGCTTCGAGAGACACAGCAGATCACCGGGACGCCCGCCACTGTTGGCCCAGAACGAGCCGCCGGGCGCAATGCCCGTCACCGCGAGACCGTAGAGCGGCTCGGGAGCTGTGACGGTGTGGCCGCCGACGATGGAGACTCCGGCCGCGTGCGCCGTGGCGGCCCCGCCGCGCAGGATCTCCGTCGTGACCGCGGCCTCGACGCCCGTCGGAATGGCCAGGATTGCTAGCGCAAAGCGCGGGACGCCACCCATCGCGTAGACGTCGGAGATCGCGTTGGCCGCGGCAATCCGCCCGTAGTCGAACGGATCGTCCACGACCGGCCCGAACGCGTCGATCGTCTGGATCAGGGTGCTGCCATCGTCGAGCCGGATCACCGCCGCGTCATCGAAGGTCGCGCCGGACACGAGGACGTTCGGGTCCTCACGATGCGGCACGCCCTGCAGCACCTCGGCGAGCGCTGCCGCGGGGAGCTTGGAGGCGCAGCCACCACCCGAGGAAAGCTGCGTCATGCGGATCGGCGAGGCCATGTCCGAACAGTAGCGATGGGCCACAAATCGGCAGACGATCGGCGCTACGCTGCGGGCATGAAGACGCGCATGCTTGGAAGCAGTGGCGTCGAGGTCTCGGAAGTGGGCTTCGGCGTGTGGACCCTCGCCACCGGCTGGTGGGGGCAGTACACCGACGACGAGGCAGTGGCCATCCTCCGGCACGCCAAGGATCGGGGCATCACGTTCTACGACACCGCCGACACGTACGGCGAGGGTCGTGGCGAGACGCTGCTCAACAAGGCATTCGGCAACGACGCCGACGTCGTCGTCGGCACCAAGTTCGGCTACGACATCTACTCGCCGTGGGAGCGTAAGGGCCACGTCGAGCGCCCGCACGACTGGTCGCCGGCGTTTGTCCGCTACGCGCTCGAGCAGAGCCTCAAGCGCCTGGGGCGCGATCAGATCGACTTCTACCAGCTGCACAATCCCCGCATGGACGCGCTGCAGGACGACGCGCTCTGGGAGTTCCTCGACGAACTGCTGACGGCGGGCACGGTGCGCTCGATCGGCGTGGCCCTCGGGCCTGCGATCGGCTGGCGCGACGAGGGCGTCTGGGTCGCCAACAATCGCCCGCTCCACGCCATGCAGGTGATCCACAACCTGCTTGAGCAACAGCCGGGCCGCGAGTTCATCGAGAACGCAACGAAGAACGGCGTCAGCATCGTCGCCCGCGTCCCCCACTCCTCGGGCATGCTCGAGGGCAAGTACACGACGGAGACCACGTTCGGTGAGAACGACCACCGCCGCCATCGCCCCAAGTCGTGGCTGATGGAAGGCGTGCAGAAGGTCGAGGCCGTGCGCTTCCTCGAGCGCGACGATCGCACGATGGGCCAGGCCGCCATGCAGTGGCTGCTCCACGAGCCCGCCGTCTCGACGGTGCTGCCGAACATCTACAACGTCGAGCAGATCGACGAGTTCGCCGCTACGTCCGACACGCCGCCGGTCTCCGACGAGGAGTTCACTCGCATCGAGGAACTGTGGGCAGAGGGCTTCGGCGTCGCGCCATACACCGGTGAGGACGCCGGCGTCCTACTTGGCGAGCTCACGACCAGCTAAACGGTGCGGCCGGCGACGGCCGTGAGCAAATCGAGCATACGGCGCGCCTGTACGACGTCGGCCTGCGCGTCGGCCTTGGCCTGACCGGCCGGATCCTCGCGCGGTAGGTCGAGCGCTGCACGAAGGCCTTCGAGGATCGCGTCCTCGCTGGTCGGATCGACGCGGATCGCCGAGGTCTCGGGGAGGTCGCGCGCCACCGGCGCCGTCTCGGACACGACCAGTGGCACACCGCACGCCACGGCCTCGAGCGCACCAAGCCCGTAGCCCTCGCTGAGCGCGACGAGCGCAGCGGCATCGGCACCCCGCAGCAGCACGGGCACCTGTTCCGGCGAGACGGCACCGAGCAGACGGACGCCGCTCATTCCGCGCAGCGTGTCCTCGAGCGGGCCGGAGCCCGCGATCCACAGCTCGCCCCCACCCCGCTCGGCAAACAGCCGCTGGGTCGCGCGTGCGAGGCGCTCGGGATTCTTGCGCTCGATCAGATTGCCGATCTGCACGATCAGGGGGCGCTGTGGCGGCTCACCATACGGCGACAGATCGGCAGGCCCCGGTCGGAACAGCACGCGATCGACGCCGGTATTGATCACGTCGATCTCGAGGCCGGGATAGACGGCATCGAGTCGCTCGGCGAGCGCCGGCGAGACGGCGACGATGCGGTCGGCCCCCTTGATCGCGCGCCGCATGCTCGTGCGCAGTGCCTTCGACCGCTCGAGATGCGTCACGTCGCCACCGTGCGCGACCAGCACGTACGGCGCGTTGGCCGCCTTGGCGGCTCGCCGCGCCATCAATGCCGTCGGCGTCAGGTAGTGCGCCAGCACCACGTCGGGCTGCATGCGGTCGGCCGCGTGGGCGCCGCGGCTACGCAGGCCGTTGTACTTGCGTGCCGTGCCGAGCTTGCCCGTCGCCTGCTTCTGGAGCCCGACGATTTCGACCGTGCACCCGTTCTGCTCGAGCGCGCGCGTCTGCCGCGCCACGAAGACGCCGTACTGCGGCACCTCGAGCGAGGGGATCATGTTGGAGACGACGAGGACTCGAAGCGAATCGCGCACCTCCTGAGAATGCCGCACGTTCCGGTCGCGCGGATCTTCGACCCTGCGCGAAAGTCGGCGCAAAGCGGCACAGTTCCGTCTACGCCTCTGTAGTTCAATTGGTAGAACACTGGATTTGTAATCCAGGTATATCGGTTCGATTCCGGTCGGAGGCTCTCCCTGAAGCGACGATGCATCACCTGCAGCGCTGACATCTCAGCCAAGCCGAGCGATGCGCGCTTTTGCAGTCGCTCGTGTGCCGCGCGGACGAATAACCGCGGCGTCGCCCGTAACCGCCGCTCCGGCCGCTTTGCCGCCAAGCCCTGTGCGCACTGCGGGGCAATCACGACCAATCCGCGCTTCTGTTCCGTCCGCTGCAGTGGCGACCATCGCCGCGAGGAATTCGACGCTCGCGTCCACGAAACCGGCGTTCTCCCATCGCCCTATGCCGCCCGCCAGTATCTGCGTCGCACGCGTGCGCATCGCTGTTCGATCTGCAACACCACGACGTGGTGTGGGCGGCCGGTACCCCTGATCGTCGATCACATCAACGGCAACCCCGGCGATGACCGCATTGAGAACCTCCGCTTCGTCTGTGGAAACTGCGACATGCAGCTCCCCACGTACACGTCCCGCAACCTTGGCAACGGCAGAGCCTGGCGGCGACAACGGTACGCCGAAGGCAAGAGCTACTAGCGGCGTTTTCCTGCGGTTACACCGTGTTTGCGATCCGGTGAAATCCGCTCGTGCGGTTCCGCACGGGAGTACGCTGGAGTCATGGGCACCCATCTGCACATCGCCCACCGGGGGTATCGCACCGGCCTCGGCGACAATACGATCGCGCAGATCCAGGAGGCGATTCGCCTCGGGGCTGACATGGTCGAGGTGGATGTGCGCCGACGGCGCTCCGACGGCGAGCTTGTGCTGTCGCACGACAGGGGTCCCAACGAGACCGCACCGCGCCTGCGCGACGCGCTGGCGCTCGCCCGCCACAGCAACATCCCGCTCAATCTGGATCTCAAGCAGAACCATCTGTCGGAGCAGCTCGTGCGCGAGGTGCGCGAGGCCGATATGACCGAGCGCATCGTGATCACGGGCGGCGGCTGGGAGCAGGCACTCTGGATCCGCCATCTGGAGCCGCGCATCCGCGTCGGTCTCACGATCCCGCGCCGGCATCACGACTGGGTCCGAGCCCTCGGCTGGGTCGCCAACCGCGCCTGGCGTTTCGTCTGGACCGGACGCGTCGATCTGCTGTTGAAGGCCACGCACTGCGACCTCGTCACGGTGCAGCATCGTCTGGTCACACCGAAGCTGATCACGCAGGTGCATCGCGCCGGCGCCGAGATCTGGGTCTGGACGCCCGATGACCCGGCGACCATCGCCCGCCTCGTTGCGATGGGAGTCGATGGCATCTGCACGAACGTGCCCGATCCCGCACGTGTGGCAGCCACGCTGCGCACGGCCGCACCCACCGCCGCCTGACTACAGGTAGATACGCACCGCAAAGACGGCGGTGACGATCAGGCCGAGCGCGACGATGGCGATCTCGTGAAGCTCCGACATGGTCAGGCGAAGGTGCGCACGGAGTACACGACAGCGACCACAACACCGATGACCAGCACCAGACGCTGGAGGACCTTCGCCGAGACGCGGGTCGCGACGCGCCCGCCGAGATAGCCGCCGAGCAGCGCGCAGACGAGCATGACCCCGGCGGTCATCCACAGCACGTGGCCGGAGAACAGGAAGATCACCGCAGCGAAGCCGTTGACGACCAAGCTCGTGCATTGCTTGAGCGCGTTGATGCGCGTCAGCGTATCCACCAGAACCATGCCGAGGACGGCGAGCACGATGATGCCGAGCCCTCCGCCGAAGTACCCACCGTAGATCGCAGCGAGGAAGACGCCGATGGCCGGACCGAACAGGTGCTCCTGTCCGCCACTGAGCTGGGAGACCCGAGCGGCAACCCGGCGCTTGACCTGATCACCCAGCGCGAGGATCACCACCGCACCCATGATCAGAAACGGCACGAGCACCTTGAAGGCGCTCTCCGGCGTGATCAGCAGCAGAACCGCGCCGAGGACGCCGCCGAGCGCGGCAGCCGGCAACAGCACGCGCATGCGCCGCCCCTGCCCCATCAGGTCGCTGCGCTGCGCGTACGTGCCGCCGAGATAGCCCGGAACGAGCGCCACCGTATTGGTGACGTTCGCCGTGACCGGCGGCACGCCCAGCGCCAGGAGGACGGGAAACGAGATCAGCGTGCCGCCACCGGCCAGCGCGTTGACGAGTCCTGCGGCAAGCGCAGCAAGACCGGCGATGGCGTACTGGCCCGGCGTCATGCCGGCAATCTACGCGGTTCTAGGCCGTCTCGGCGACATCGCGGCTGGCGCGATGCTGCTCGATCTTGCGCTTGACACGCTGCAGAGCGTTGTCGACGGCCTTCGGATCGCAGCCGGCCTGCTCGGCGATCGCGTCGTACGAGTCGCCGGCCATGAACGCCGCCAGCACCTCGGACTCGAGCGGCGAGAGCGAGGAGCCGAGCATCGTGACCAACGACTCGAGCTCGTCACTCGAGACGACACGCGAGGCGGGATCCATCGTCGGCGAGCCAGCGATGGCGTCGCCCAGCGTGCACTCGCCACCCTCTGGATCGGCACCGGCAGGCGTATGCGAGAAGGAGATGTAGCCGTTGAGCGGCTGATGCTTGTTGCGCGTTGCACCCTTGATCGCCGTGATGATCTGGCGCGTAATGCACAGCTCGGCAAACGAGCGGAACGACGTCTCGCGATCGACGCGGTAGTCGCGGATCGCCTTGTAGAGCCCGATCAGACCCTCCTGCTGGAGGTCATCGGAGTCGCCACCGGCCAGGAAGTAGCTCGAGGCCTTGAGGCGCACAAACGGCTGGTAGCGGCGGATCAGCTGATCCAGCGCGGCATCACTGCCATTGCGGGCGCGCAAAACGAGGTTGAGATCGCCCTGATCTCGCTTCTGACGGGCTGCCGGGTCGGCGGTCCGTGCGGTCGTGGCTCGGGCGGTCTGCATTGGGGTTCTGCTCCTCCATCCTGGGGAAAAAACCCTCATCGTGAAGATGAGGTTTACCCGGACGACCCCATGCTGCCTGATGCATTTGGGAAATGCAAGCGCAATTTAAACATTCATAGGTCTGTTCCTAATTTGCCTGCAAACCGTTACAAAATCGGGCATAGGCAAATCCCGGGTATTTCGGCTCTATCAGCGGGATGACGAAGGGTTCGTAGGCATATTCCTATGCCCCAAGCCTCTGCAGGGGTTCAGCCCTGAGCGCGCTGGCGCACGGCCTCGAACAGCAGCACACCGGCCGTCACCGACACATTCAGCGACGAAATCGACCCTGCGAGGGGGATCGAAACGGTCTGATCGCACGCATCCATGACCCGTGGGCGCACACCAGAGCCCTCCGCGCCGAGGACGAAGATGCACCCGTCGCGATAATCCGCGTCGGTGTAGCCCGTTTCGCCGTCTGCCGCAGCCGCATAGCTCCACACGCCAGGGCGCTTGGCCCGCTGGAGCCAATCCGCCATGTTCGGCGCCACGGCGATCGGCAGATGCTCGACCGCACCGGCGCTGGCCTTGGCCACGACGGCCGTGACGATCGCGCTGCCGTGCCGCGGCACCACGAGGCCCGCCGCACCAGCGCATTCGGCACTGCGCACGATGGCGCCGAGATTGCGAGGGTCGCTGACCCCATCAAGGGCGATGATCAGCGGCGCATCGGCATCCAGTAGATCGTCGGGGTCGGCATACGGAAACGGGTCGACGCGCGCCGCGATGCCCTGATGGTCGGAGCTGCCAGCCAGCGCGCCGATCTCGTCTGCCCCGGTGATGCGCACGTCGGCCGAGACGTCGCGCAGCCACGGCAGCGACCCCTTGGCCTTCTCGGTGACGAGGATCTCGTGCACCGTGCGCCGCCCGCGCGTCGCCTCGTGCACGGGCTGACGACCGTAGAGAATGTCGCCGCTCATGCCTGCTGCAGTTCGGGGCCGTCGGCGAGGTCCTGGACGACCCAGCCAAGCGCCTTGAGCTCGTCGCGGATGGCGTCGGCACGGGCAAAATCCTTGGCTGCGCGTGCCGTTTCGCGCTCCTGCATGAGCGCCACGGCCTCGGCCGGCGGCCCATCAGCAGTCGCGCCGAGGCCATCGAGACCAAGCACCCACAGGCAGTCGATCAGCACTGCCCGGGCCTGCGCGACATCCGCCGGGCTGGCATCGCCGGCATCGGTAGCGGCATTGAGGACGCGCACGAGGTCGAAGAGCGCCGCCAGACCCTCTGGCGTGCCGAAATCGTCGTCCAAGGCGGCACGGAAGCGCACATCCGCCTCGGCGGCAGCGGTAGCCAGCGGCCCACGCGTGACCGGCGCGGCGTCGCCCGCGATGCGCGCGGCACGGCGAAGCGCCTCGCGCAGGCGGTCGTTCGACTTGCGGGCATCCTCGAGCGAGTCGGGGCTGTAATCGAGGGGCGAGCGGTACTGCGCACGGGCAAACAGACTCAACAGCGTCTCGTTGCCCTCGCGATCGAGCGCATCGGACAGCCGATCGATATTGCCAAGCGACTTGGACATCTTGTCGCCGCCGAACCGCAGCATGCCGTTGTGCAGCCACGTGCGCGCAAACGGCCGGCCGGTCATGGCCTCGGACTGCGCGCGCTCGTTCTCGTGGTGCGGGAACTTGAGGTCGATGCCACCGCCGTGGATGTCGATCTCCTCGCCGAGTGCCGACATCGCCATGGCCGAGCACTCGATGTGCCAGCCGGGGCGCCCCATCCCCCAGGGCGACTCCCAGGCTGCATCCTCGCCCGGCTTCTGCGCCTTCCACAGCGCGAAGTCGAGGGGTGCCTGCTTCTTGGAGGTGATCTCCTCCGGCTGCATCTCGTCGATCTTCTGGCCCGACAGCGCACCGTACGACGGAAAGTCCGCAACGCGGAAGTAGACGTCGCCGTCGGACGCGTAGGCATGTCCGCCAGCGATCAGCCCCTCGATCAGCTCGACGATCTCGGGCAGTGACTCCGTGACCTTCGGCTCGACATCGGGACGGCCGAGCCCGAGACGCGAGGTGTCGTCGAGATAGCGGGCCGACTCACGTTCGGCAAGGTCGCGACTCTCGATACCTTCGGCCTGCGCCGCGGTGTAGATCTTGTCGTTGATGTCGGTCAGGTTCGAGACGACGCGCACCTCCCAGCCGGTGCGGCGCAGGTGGCGCGCGAGTGTCATCGCCACCACGAACGGGCGCGCATTGCCGACGTGCACCGGCCCGTACACCGTCGGGCCACACACGTAGAGCCCGAGCCGACCGGGCGTGAGCGGCTCGACGTCGTTGGTCGAGCGGCGGAGGGAGTCGTAGAGACGAAGCGTCATGGCTGGTCCAAGATGGCCTGGGCGCGGGCGACGATCTCGTCCCGCGGCAGCGCCGCGAGCAGGAACGGTAGCGGGATGCCGTGGTCCGAGGACGTCAACACTCGGCGGATTGCCTTCTTCCCGACGCCGAGCGCGTCGGGGTCCTTCGTGTCGTGCTCGAGGAGAGCCGCCGCGGCGGCGCGATCGCCATCGGTCGGAGGCAGCGGAGCGCTGCGCTCGATCACATCGGCGACGAGCGCAGCGGCCCGCGGGATCGTGGTCGCGTCGCCGAGTCCCGGGGCGAGCAGGTCGAGCTGTTCCGCCGAACATGCCACGCCGCAGCGCGCAAGCTCCTCGCCGACACGCTGCGCCAGTTCACCGGCCGGCAGCAGCGCCAGATGATCCCGTCCAAGACGCTCGAGCAATGCCGGATCGAGGCGCGTCGTGCCGTGCCCGAGCCGCGCCGGATCAAACACGACGGCGAGCTCTGTAGGGGTCGAGGCCGGTAGAGCCGTGATCGGCGGGCAGGCCGAGCGCGCCAGCCAATCCACGACTGCGGTCGGCAGCCAGCCTGCGGCACGCAGCTCATCGACGCCAACGGCGCCATGACTCGACGACAGCTTGGCGCCATCCTCACCGACGACGATCGGCAGGTGCGAGAAGCGTGGTGGCTCGACACCGAGGCCCTCGCACAGCACGAGCTGGATGGCGGTGTTCGTGATGTGGTCCTCGCCGCGCAGCACGTGCGTAATCGCCATCGCCGCATCGTCGACCGCCGTGGCGATGTGGAATGTGGGGCGACCATCGGAGCGGACGAGAATCGTGCGCGGCAGCTCGCCCGCCGGAATGCGGATCGAACCACGACTGAGATCGTCGATCACGATGTCGCGCTCAACCGGCACGAGCGCGATGGAGCCGTCACCCCCACGCCGTGCCGCTCCCACCTCGACCAGACGCTCAGCGGCAGCGAGATGCTCGGCCGTGCGCAGCGACTGCCGGTACGGCGCGTGTGGACCAGCGTCCGGGCCCTCATCGATCGTGATACCGAGCCAGCTCAGCGTCGCCTCGATGCGCTCAGCCGCGCCGTCTGCGTGGACGGACGGATCCGTGTCGTCAATGCGCAACACGAACGCGCCGCCCTGCTGTAGCCGCAGCAGGTGGTTGGCGACAGCAACCATGGCACCCCCAATATGGAGGTCGCCCGTGGGGGCGGGTGCGAAGCGAACGCGGACGCTCATTGGGGCAGGCTCGCAGACATCACAGGCGATAGACGGCGATTGGGTACTCGGCGAGGATGCGATCGGCGGTCATCAGCGTGAGCTGCCGTCGCTGCGCCTGCGCGGCGAGCGCCCGATCGAACGGGTCGCCGTGCAGTCGCGGCAACGTGGCGACCACGACGGCGTCGTGCACGTCGAACGGCAGCATCCGGAATCCCGAAGCCTCCGCATCGTCGACAAAGTCCGCCGCCGACGGCATGGTGCCGCGTGCTTCGCCAAGTGCCATCTCGAGACCGGAGACCGCACTCACATAGACGTGCCCCGACGCCACCTCCGCCCCAATGGCAGCCCGCGCATCGCCAGACAAACGGGGGGAGTCCGTCAACCACCAGACAATCGCGTTCGTATCGAGCAGGAGCGCCATGCCTCAGTCAACCCGCCGCTCTTGATCAGCTTCGTGTCGCGGCGGATCATCAGCGAAGGCCAGATCACCGAACATCTCGCGCAGCTCTTCCTCGCTCCACTCGAACGCGTCGTCGGGGATGTCGTACTTGCCCTTCCACGCGCCCGGACCTGCCCACTCCCGCTGGTGGGGGATCGGCACGATCTTCGCAATCGGCGCGCCACCACGGGCGAGGATGATCTCCTCGCCGGCCTCGACGCGGGCGAGCAGCTTCGACAGATGCGTCTTGGCCTCATGGACATTCACGATGTCGGTCACGATAGCCCACATCTTAGTCCACTTAGTCAACCAATGCACACGGAACGTGTCGGCTCGTGCGCGCACTACGCTGCCGGAGTGTCGATGACGCCCGAGCAGCTCGCCGATCGCGTCCTCGCCTGGTACGCCGCGCACGGGCGCGACCTGCCGTGGCGGCACACACGCGATCCGTACGCCATCCTCGTCAGCGAGGTGATGCTGCAGCAGACGCAGGTCGACCGCGTGATCGAGCGGTGGACGGCGTGGCTCGAGCGCTGGCCGACCGCGGCCGACCTCGCCGCCGCCTCACGGGCTGACGTGATTGCCGCGTGGCAAGGGCTCGGCTACAACCGCCGCGCTGTCTCCCTGCACGAGGCCGCACGTGTCCTCGCCGACGAGGGCGTGCCGCAGGATCAAGCCGGCTGGCGCGCACTGCCAGGCGTTGGCCCCTACACCGCCGCCGCCATCTGCGCGCTCGCCCTCGATCACGACGTGGTGCCGATCGACGTCAACGTGCAACGCATTCTCGAGCGCGCGCTAGGCGCCACGACGATCGAGCCGCCCACCGGCAAGGGGCACGACCTCACGCAGGCGCTCTTCGACGTCGGCGCCACGCTCTGCCTCGCGCGGATCCCGCGCTGTGAGCAGTGCCCGCTCGCCGCTGGCTGCCCCAGTCGCGGGCAGCGCTACGAGCCACAGCGCAAGCAGAGCCGCTTCGAGGGATCGCGCCGGCAGGCGCGCGGTCAGTTGCTCGACCGACTTCGCTCAGCGCCCGTCGGACTCGACGACTGCGATGCCGACATCGCAGCCTCGCTGGTCAAGGATGGCCTGGCCGAAGAGCGCGACGGAATGCTGGCGCTCCCGACCTGAGAACAGAAGTCGGACACCCGATATACGCTGTGTGGGCCGGGCATCGCCGATGCCCTTGACCCTTCACCGAGGACACGCCGTTGACCATCGTCCTGATCCTGATTGTCGTGCTGATCATCCTGATCGGCCTGTGGTTCATTCTCACCTTCAACGGCCTCGTGCGCCTGCGCAACGAGGTTGCTCAGGGCCTGTCGTCCATCGACGTGCAGCTCAAGCGCCGCGCTGATCTGATCCCCAATCTCGTGGAGACCGTCAAGGGCTACGCCACGCACGAGACCGCCGCCTTCGAGAGCGTGTCCAACGCGCGCGCCAAGGCGCTTGGCGCCACGACGCTCGACGAGAAGGCCGCAGCCGATGGCGAGATGCAGAAGGCGGTTGGCAAGCTGTTCGCGATCGCCGAGGCGTACCCCGAGCTCCGCGCCGTCGAGGCCTTCACGCAACTGCAGACCGAGCTGTCGGACACCGAAGACAAGATCGCAGCCGCACGCCGGTACTACAACACGACCGTGCGCTCGTACAACACGAAGCAGCAGACGATCCCGACGTCGCTGATCGCCGGCATGCTCGGACACCAGCTGGCCGAGTTCTACCGCCTCGATGACGACGCCGACCGCGAGCCGGTCAAGGTGGACCTCAGCGCATGACCCTGCAACAGCAGATCAGGTCCGCCCGCCTGCGGACCATCCTCGTGCTCGTCCTGTTCTTCATCCTGATGGCGCTGATCGTCGCGGCCGTTCGCGTGGCATTCGGCGGTGGCTGGGGCCTCGTGATGCTGATGGTCGCCATCGGCTACGGCATCTTCGGCTACGTCGCAGCTGGCTCGATCGTCGCCGCAACCGCTGGCGCCCACAAGATCGAGAAGGCCGACGCGCCGGAGTTGTTCAACAGCGTCGAGAACGCCGCGATCGCTGCGGGCCTCACGAAGACGCCCGACATCTACATCATCGACGACCCCGCGCCGAACGCGTTCGCGGCCGGCCGCACGCCCGACAAGGCCTACGTCGCGGCGACGACGGGCATTCTCCAGCTGCTCGACAAGCGGGAGCTCGAAGGTGTGATGGCCCACGAGATGGCCCACGTCCGCAATCGCGATGTGCGCCTGATGACGCTTGCCGCGGTGATGGTCGGCGTGATCACGATGGTTGCCGACATGCTGATGTGGTCGCTGTTCTTCGGCGGCGGGCGCAATAACGACAACAACAACCCGCTTGGCGCGATCGTCGCGATCGCCGCGATCATCCTCGCCCCGATCGGTGCAGCGCTCCTGCAGATGTCGCTGTCGCGTCGTCGCGAGTACCTCGCCGACGCGACGGCTGCCGAGTTGACCGGTGACCCCGAGGGTCTCGCCCGCGCCCTCTGGAAGCTCGGCAGCGATCAGCGCCCGCTGCGCAAGGTCAATCGCGCCACCGCGCACATGTGGATCGAGTCGCCGCTGCGGGACAACCAGGGCCTCCGCTCTGGCCTGACGGGCCTGTTCGACACGCACCCCCCGCTCCAGGACCGCATCGCACGGTTGGAGGAGATGGGTGGCTTCACGTTGCCGCCCGTCCCCAAGGGCGCGGCCGAAGCCCAGCACTAGCCAGAACGCCGATCCCGCGCCCTTGGGGACCGGCGGCAACCCGAAGCCTTAATGGGATCCGGGTCCGAATTGTCCGGTGGCCTACCCTCTCAGCGGCCCCGCGAGTGACAATTCGGACCCGGATCCAGAAGCGTGGAATCCACGCCCCGGCAGACGGCAACGTGGAGAACGTGCAAATTTGGATCCGGATCTAAATTTGCACGAAACCGACCGATCTGGATCCGGATCCAAAATGGCGCGAGACAGACCAATCTGGATCCGGATCCAAATTGACGCGAAACGACTACCTCTGGAGCCGAGCCCAGAAGAGCAGGACTAGCCCCGCTCGAGCAGCACGACCGCCTGCGCGGCGATGCCCTCGCCCCGCCCGGTGAAGCCGAGCCCGTCCGTGCCCGTCGCGCGGATCGACACCCGATCGGCCGTCGACTGCAACGCACCGGCGCAGTTGGCACGCATCTGATCGACGTGCGGCGCGATGCGCGGCTGCATCGTCACGACCATGCAGTCGGCGTTGACGAGGCGCCAGCCGTCCTCGGCGACGCGCTCGAAGGCCCGGCGCAGCAGATCGAGCGAGGCAGCGTCTTTCCACTCCTCGGTGCCGGGGAACATGCGACCGATGTCGCCGATGCCCGTCGCTCCCAGCAACGCATCGGTGAGCACATGACAGACGACGTCGGCGTCGGAGTGGCCCTCAAGGCCGCGGTCGTGCGGAATCGTGACGCCACCGAGCACCAGCGGGCGTCCTTCGACGAGGCGGTGCGCGTCCACCGCCGTGCCCACGCGGACCTCAGCCAATGGGCACCGCCCGACGATCGCGTCCCTTGATCTCCATCACCTCGGAGTATCCCGCGTCGAGCGCGGCCTGCACGGCCTGAGCGAAGGCAACGCCGACGTTCTCTGGCTCGTGCGCATCCGACGACAGGACCACCGGCACACCGCGGGCGCAGAAGCGCTCCAGCAGCGAGGGGCCCGGATAGATCTCCTTGGCGGCCTTGCGGATGCCCGCCGTCGAGATCTCGACGCAGCAGCCCGCCTCTTCCAGCGCGTCGGCGATGCGGTCAAAGGCCCAGTCGAGCGTCTCGATGGACGGCAGCGGCCCAAACGACTTGGGCAGGTCAGCGTGCGTCATCACGTCGAACTGGCCGCTCAGCGCGGCGCGCGTATAGCGGTCGACGTAGCCGCGCCAGAGCGCGTCGGGATCGATCTCCTTGAAGGCCGAGTAGAGGTCGTAGTCGACCGCGCCCTCATCGACCCAATGGATGCTGCCGAGGATCAGATCCCAGGGGCGACCCTTCAGCGCATCGACGAGCACCTCCTGCCCGCTTGGCAGCCAGTCGCACTCGATGCCGATCAGGATGGGGAACCCGGCCGCCTTGGCCTCGCTGAGGGCATCCCAATACGCGTCGATATCCCACTGCGTCTGCGTGTCCCAGTAGGGGTGCGCCCACGCCGGCTTGGCGACGCGGAAGCGGTAGATGTGCTCAGTGATTGCAACGTGGGACAGCCCACGGTCCATGGCGGCGGCAACGTGCGGCACGATCGTCTCGATCGACAGCGCCTCTTCGTCGAGCGGGTCGTCGTCGGGACGCAGATGGGTGTGGTGGTCAGTCAGCATCGCGCAACTCTTCGGCCCGCTCGAGATCGGCACGCGTCGTGATCTTCATAGCGCGCGGATCGCCCGCAACGGTCGCGATGGTACCCCCGGCGCGCTCGACCAGGCTCGCGCAATCTGTACCGGTGGCGCGATCTGTCGCCGCAACCGCGCGGCGGAATCCCTCCGCGAGGAACGCCTGCGGCGTCTGCACCGCGCGTAGCTCGGCGCGGTCCAGCGTCTCCACCACGCGGCCGGCCGCGTCGACGCGCTTGACCGTGTCGGCGATCGCGAGCACCGGGATTACTCCATCGGCCCCGTCCGCAAAGCCGCCCAGCACACGGTCGATCAGCTCGGCGGAGACCAGCGGACGCGCAGCATCGTGCACGAGGATGATGGCGGCATCGTCGGGCACCTCGGCGACACCTGCGGCGACCGAGTCGGACCGCGTCAAGCCACCCGGCACGGCTAGGGATGCCTTGCCCGCGCCGATGTCATCGGCCATGAACGTGGCGCGCTCCTCCCAGCCCTCGGGAACCACAAGGACGATCCCGTCAATCGCGGGGTGGTCGTCCAGCGCGGCAACCGATGACGCGATCAGCGGATCCTCGCCGAACGCCACGAAGGCCTTCGGATGCTCGGCGCCCAGTCGCTCGCCGGAACCGGCAGCAACCACGACCGCCCAGACGGCGACCGCATCAGCCATCGGCGATTAGGCGCGCGCGGCGCGAGCCTCGGCACGCGCCTCGGCGAGGTCCGAAAGCAGCTTGTCGAGGTGCGCGTTCGTCTCGTCTTCGTCCTTGTCGAGCGACCAACGAAGCTCGGACGAGAGAATGCGCTTGGCCTGGGCCAAGAGCTGGCGCTCACCGGAGGAGAGGGGCTTCTCAGCGTCGCGCAGCGAGAGGTCGCGGATGACCTCAGCAATCTCGCGCACATCGCCAGAGCGGATCTTGTCCTTGTTCATGCGGAAGCGGCGGCTCCAGGAGCCGGTGTCCTCGGGGATCTCCTCACCGAGCACGGCGAGGACGGCGTTGGCGCCCTTCTGATCCATCACGCGACGCAGTCCCAGCTCGTCAACGCGGTTGACCGGAATGCGAACGACGAGGTCGTCGGCGATGATCCGGATCGTGAGGTACTCGACCTCCTCGCCGAGCACGGTGCGCTTCTCGATGCCATCGATGATGCCGGCGCCGTGCTGGGGGTAGACGATCCGATCTCCGACTTTGAACACCTGCGCTCCTCCGTGCTGGGACCAGAAGGATAACCGCAATCGACCCCGAAGGGGGGAGGTTTCAGCCGGCCGTGCGAAGGTGGCGATCGTGCAGGCGACGGAGCCCCTGCTGCACGGCCGCAGCGTCATCCGGCGAGATGCCGTTGATCGCCTGGAGCTCGCGCAGCGTGGCGCGCATGAGCGCGTCGTACGTGGGGAACGCCGCGATGATGCGGTCCGTCTCCTCCTCCGTCAGCGTCGCAACCTGCGCCAACGCGCGGTAGCCACGCGGTCGCAGTTCGATCGCCGTACGATCGCTGAAGCCCAGCGCCCGCGCCACGCATTCGAGCTCGACGAGCTCGCCGTACTTCAGCGCTGCCAGCTGCTCGAGCACCATGTCGATGCCGTCGGTGATGTCCGCGTTGCGGTAGTCCTGGATGATCGCGAGGCGCTCGTCGACGACACCCTCCGACAGCTCGGCCAGCTGCATCGCGACAAGCCGGCCGTCAAGGCCAAGCTCCGTTGCGTTGCGCTCGATCTCGCCGATCATCCGCGCTGCCATCTCGGCGCGCTGGAGCACGTTGATGACGTCGTCGAGCGACACATCGCCACGCAGCTCCTGCGTCGTCAGCTCGTCGGCACCACGATCCAGCTGGACACGGTGACCCTGCAGCGTGGCGAGCCCCTGCGTGGCCTTGGCCAGCAGGTCGCCGATCGAGTCGAGCTGGTAGCGCGACCCGCCGGTGTAGACGTTGACGGTGTCGCGCTCCTGCGAGATCGCGACCACGATCGCTTCGGTCTGGCGTGCCACGCGCTCGGCGGTGCGATGCCGCGTGCCCGTTTCGGACGTGGGCATGGCTGCGTCGGGCATGAGGTGCACGTTGGCGCGCAGAATCGTGGAGAGATCCGCGTCGACGACGATCGCACCATCCATCTTTGCGACCTCGTAGAGCATCTGCGACGAGAACGGGATGTTGAGCGCCAGACCGCCCGAGCAGAGCGGCTCGATCTCGGCGGGGTCGGCGATCACGATCAGCGCACCCAAGTGCCCCTTGATGATGTCGTTGATGCCGAGACGCAGGTCGGTGCCCGGCGCGAGCAGCCGCAGAGCGTTGGCGAGCTTCGGGTTGCGGCGAGGATCAAGCAGCATCAGACCGGTATCGTAACCGGGTGGCGCCTTCCAAGCCCCTCCTGATCGTCGATGGTGATGCCCTCGCCCATCGCGCCTACTACGCGCTTGGCCATGTGACGTCGCGGGATGGGCGACCCGTCGGGCTGCTGCAAGGCACGATCTCGATGCTGGCGGGTGCCTGGGATGCCTTCGAGCCACGCGCGATTGCCGTCGCGATCGATAGCCGTGAGGAGTCCCAGCGCCATGCCCTCGTGCCGGCGTATCAGGCACAGCGTGTCGGCGAGATCGACGACGACCTGATCTCGCAGTTGGATGCCCTACCCGACCTGATCCGCGCTTTCGGCATCCCCGCGATCTGCGTGCCGCCGTGGGAGGCCGATGATGTCTGCGCGACGCTCGCCACGCTCGAGGAGGCCACGAAGGGCACGTCGCTCGTGCTCACGCACGATCGCGACGCGTATCAGCTGGCGTCGCAGCAGACCACGATCGTCCGCCCCGTTTCCGGCGTGACGGAGGTCGAGTACGTCGACCCTGCCGGCGTCGTCGAGCGCTACGGCGTGCGTCCTGATCAGGTGACGGATCTGATCGCACTGCGCGGCGATCCGTCGGACAACATCCCCGGCGCGAAGGGCATCGGCGCGAAGACCGCAGCCGAGCTCCTCCAGTGCTACGACGATCTCGAGGGCGTGATCGCCCACGCCGGCGACCTCACCCCCGCGCGCTCGCGTGCCGTCACGGATGCCGCAGACGAGCTGCGTACGTTCAAGGTGATCGCCACGATGCAGCGCGACCTGCCCGTCGAGTTGCCGCCTAGCGCCGAGCCCGATTGGGCCGCCGGCGCTGAGGCCTGCGATGCAGCTGGCATGGGCCGCCTCGCCGTGCGCCTCGCAGCACGCGCGGAGTGACGCTGGCTTCTACCCGCCGAAGTGGCGCAGCAACAGCATGAACACGATGCCGATCGTGACGAAGACAAAGGTCTTCAGTGCCGTGGTGCGCTCGCGTGAGCCGGGAATGATGTCGTGCATCGAGACGAAGATCAGGACGCCGATGAAGAACCCGGCGTAGCAGGCGAGAAAGCCCTCGCTGACCTGCACGGCACCGCCGATGAACGCGCCGATCACGGGCGCGATGCCGTTGGCGAGCAGGAGGATCCAAATCTGACGGTTCGTGCCACCGTGGCGCCGCACGAGGGCGACGACGTTCGAACCGTCGGCGAAGTCCTGGGCGACCACCGCAATCACGATTGCGAAGCCGGCCATCATCGACATCTGCAGGCCCAGGCCGATCGCGAGGCCGTCGACGAACGAGTACGCCACGAGCACGATGCCGCCGAGAATGCCAGCGGTCGGATTGGCGTACGACTCGATCGGGCCGGTACGCACCTCGTTGTGCCCAACGACCTCCTCGATGAAGTAGAAGAGGAGGAAGGCGATCACGACCATCAGGTACGGGACAGGCACCTTGAACGCCACGGGGGCACCCATCACCGCCACGAGCGGCAGGAGGTGGAAGGCAATCAGGCCGATCATCACACCCCCCGCAGAGCCCGTAGATAACGTGCAGCCAACGCTCGGCGCGCAGCGACAGCCAGCCGCCGAGGAGCGTGCTGAAGAACGGCAGGATCTTGAGGACGGCTTCCACGCCGGCAGTATGGCTGAACCGTCTGTCAGTTAGTCAGAGCCAAGCGCCAGCGCGAGCGCCTCGCCGATCGAGCCAGCCGTGCGCACGACGATG